>DATEJD010000023.1:0-11027 GCA_035278325.1 Gemmatimonadales bacterium
GCAGATGGTGAGGCCGTACGACGCGTTCTCGACGTTGCACCCCACGAACACGCGGCCGTCGTCGGCCTCGAGCGCGCATCCCACCCGGAAGCGGGAATACGGCGCGTAGGCCCGCTGCTGCACCGCGCGGGCCGATTCTACCAGGGCATCAGTCACGCCAGACCTCGGACAGAAACGACGTGCCGGCCGGGAGCGGCGGCACGCCCAGAAAGTCGGCCACGGTCTGGCCGACGTCGGCGAACGTCGCCCGCCGCCCGATCGAAACCGGGCGGACCCGCGGGCCTGCGACGAGGATCGGCACCACTTCGCGAGCGTGATCGGTGGACGCCGTCGTCGGATCGTTGCCGTGATCGGCGGTAAAGATAACGAGGTCCTCATCCCGGACCGGCGCCAGCAGCCGCGGCAGGGCGCGGTCCAGGGCCAGGAGGCCACCATGATAGCCCGCGACGTCGTTCCGATGCCCCCAGGTCTGGTCGAACTCGATCACATTGGCGAGCAGCAGCCCCCGTCGCATCGAGGCCAGGGCGCCTTCGATCAGGTTGTAGGCCTCGCCGTTGGTCGCCGTGTGAATGCTGGTGATGCCGCGACCGGCGAACAGGTCGTCGACCTTCCCCACTCCCACGCGGGGGATGTGCCCGTCGGCCAAGCGGTCGAGGAGTGTCGGCCCCGGAGGCGGGAGGCTGAAGTCCTTGCGGTTCGGCGTGCGTATCCACGCGCCAGGCGTGCCGGTGAATGGCCGGGCGATCACCCGGGAGACGCCGTGCGGCCCCTGGAGCATCGCCCTCGCCGCGGCGCACGCGGCGTAGAGCTCGGCGAGGGGAACGGTCGATTCGTGCGCCGCCACCTGGAAGACGCTGTCGGCGGAGGTGTAGACGATCCAGTCGCCGGTGCGCTGATGGGCCTCGCCGTACTCGTCGAGCACGAGGGTCCCCGAGGCGGGCTTGTTGCCCAGCACGCCCCGACCGGTGAGCCGGGAGAACTCCGCGATGACCTCGGGCGGGAAGCCATTCGGATAGGTGGGGAACGGCGTCGAGAGCACCAGACCGCACAGCTCCCAGTGTCCGGTGATGCTGTCCTTGCCGGCGCTGGTGGGCTCGGCCAGGCCGTAGGCCGCCGTCGGGTTCGGCACCGGCTTCACGCCGTCGATCGGCGCGCAGCAGCCCAGGCCGAGCGCCTGCAGGTTGGGCAGGTGCAGCCCGCCGACTGCCCGGGCGACGTTCCCGAGGGTGTTGCTGCCCCTGTCGCCATAGGCGTCGGTATCGGCTGCCGCGCCGATGCCGAGGCCATCGAGGACGATGATCGCGGCCCGGCGGGTCACGGACGCGGAGCGGTCTTCACGAAGCGGAACCGAAGGGCCGTGAGGGGCTGCCCGAAACGGGGATTCATGTGACGCTACCGTAGCAACGGGGGACTCGGGCGCCGAGCGATGTGAGCAGCTCGTAGGAGATGGTCAGGGCAGCCGCCGCCTGTTGATCGAGGGAGACGCGCCCGCCGTAAACCGTCGCCACATCGCCGGGCGTCACGACGGCGGTGCCGATGTCGATCATGGTCATGTCCATCGTGACGCGGCCGATGACCGGAAAAAGCTCGCCTGCCAGCTCGACCAGCCGCGGCGGTCGCCCGGCCGGGCCCTCAGTGGCCCGAGGAAACCCGTCGGCGTAGCCAAGGGCCAGCGTGGCCACGCGGGTGTGGCGGGGCGCTCGCCAGGTGGCTCCGTAGCTCACCGTCTGTCCGGCCGCGATCGATCGAACGGCCAGCACGCGACTACGGAGCCGCGCGACCACCGCCGGTGCCGGGCCCCGACCGCCGGCGCTCCCGCCGTAGAGATAGATGCCCGGGCGGATGAGATCGCCGGCGAAAACGGGTCCGCGGAGCGCGCCGGCGCTGTTCGCGGCGTGGACCAGCGCAGGGCGGCGCGGCAGCGCGGACAGGACCTGTTGGAATCGCTCCCACTGCACGTCGGCCGAGGCCGGATCGCTCTCCGCGCTGTGGAAGTGGGTAAAGACGCCTTCCCAGCCTCCCGCCGACTCCAGCACGTCCGAGGCGGCCGATCGCGCGGCCGCATCGTCCCAGCGGATGCCCGCCCGAGCCATCCCGGTGTCGATCTCGAGATGGAATGGCCGATCGGTGCGCGCGCACCACGCGGCCAATGCCACGGGATCCCCGATGGACGGCCGGAGGTCCTGAGCCAGGTGGGCCTCGATGGCCTCCGGCAGCAGCGGACTCACCACCAGGATCGGCCGCCCGATGCCCTGGGCCCGAAGCGCCGCGCCCTCCTCGACCGAGGCCACGCCATATCCCCACGGCTCGAGCGGCTCGAGCGCGCGCGCGGCAGCCGGGCCCCCGAGACCGTAACCGTTAGCTTTGACCATCGGCAACAGCCGGCTGCCGGACACCGCCGCAAGCGTGCGCGCGTTGGCCCTGAGCGCGCCCAGGTCGACGTCCACCCAGGCCCGAGTCGTTTCGGAGGCAAAGGTCATGGTGAACCGGCGGGTATCTTATTCGTGACGAGGCAATAAATGCAAGAGAATTCAGCGCTTGGACGCGCGCTTGCCATGGTCCGGGATCTCCGGAACCGGTGTCCGTGGGACCGGGCGCAGACCCGGGAATCGCTCCGCCCATACCTGGTCGAAGAGGCGCTGGAGCTCGACCACGCGCTGGGGGAAGGCGAGGTGGGTGCCATCCGGGACGAGCTGAGTGACCTGCTCCTGCACCTGGCCTTTCAGCTGGTGATCGCCGAGGAGCGCCGGGAATTCTCTGCCGATGACGTGGCCGACGGCCTCGAGCGAAAGATGCGCCGCCGGCACCCGCATCTGTTCGACCTGGGCGATGCCGAGCCCTGGGAGCGGATCAAGCGCAAGGAGCGACAGGGTCGGACGCTGGCCGGCATCGTCCCTACCCTGCCCCCGCTGCTCAAGGCGTATCGGCTGCAGGAGCGCGCCGCCTCGGTCGGGTTCGACTGGCCCGACGCCGCGGGTCCGGCCGCGAAGGTTCGGGAAGAGTTGGCGGAGGTGGAAGCCGAGCTGGCCAGGGCTCCGAGCCCACGCAGGCGGCCGGTGACCGACGACCCCAACACACCGCCGCCGCCAGGCAGCGACAGGCTGACGCAGGAGATCGGAGACCTGCTATTCGCGGTAGTCAACCTGGCACGGAAGGCCGGCGTCGATCCGGGCACGGCGCTGGACCGCGCCAATCGGAAGTTCCGGGACCGGTTCGAGGCGGTCGAACGGCTCGCCGGGGACCGAGGGCTGGAGCTCGATCGGGCCGGACTGGAGGCGCTGGACCGGTTGTGGGACGAGGTGAAGGCGGGGGAGCGCGAGTCGGGCTGAGGGCCGGAGTCAGCCTGAGGTCGGGAGTCACTCTGAGCTCGGAGTCACCCTGAGCGAAGCGAAGGGGCCATAGGTCCGGGCATGGCCTCGTGCCCGCATCGCGCTATGGCTCCGATGTGATGCAGCCTTTCGGTGATGATTCACCACGAAGGCACGAAGGACACGAAGGCCTCCACTCGCCGCTACCCTCCTCTCATCCCGCGTCGGAAGGGATTCTCGAGGTGATTTGTGGTGCCCGCCCCTTCCCCCCCCCAAAAAAATCGCGACGAATTCTTTCCACGCGGCATGAGAGGAGGTTGGTCTGTTCAAGGAGGCCGTGCCTTCGTGGTGAAGAGCCGTACACGCTCTACCGGCCAAGGAGCCACTGCGCGATGCAGGCAGGAGGGCGTGCCCGGACCTCTGGCCCCTTCGCTCCGCTCAGGGTGACTCCCGAGCTCAGGGTGACTCCCGAGCTCAGGGTGACACCCCCGGGTAGCGTGACTCTGGACTACGGATACAGCCGGTGAATCTGCCGCGGGAACGCGATCGCTTCCCGGACGTGTGGGATCCCCGCGATCCACGCGACGGTGCGCTCGATCCCGAGCCCGAATCCCGAATGCACGAAGGTCCCGTACTTCCGGAGATCGAGGTACCACCGGTAGGCCTCGGGGTCGAGCCCCTGGTCGCGGATCCGGGAGAGCAGCCGGTCGTAGTCGTCCTCCCGCTGTGAGCCGCCGATAATCTCCCCGTATCCCTCGGGCGCCAGGCAGTCGTTGTTGAGCACGGTGCGCGGGTCGGCCGGGTTCTCCTTCATGTAGAATGCCTTCACCTGCTTGGGATAGTTGAACACGAACACGGGTCGGTCGTACTGCTGCGCCAGCAGGGTCTCATCGTCGCCGCCGAGATCGTCGCCCCACTTGATGTCGGAGCCCAGGCCGTTGAGCTTGGCCACGGCGTCGGTGTAGCTGATGCGGGGGAACGGCGGCGTTACCCGCTCGAGTGCGGTCGTATCCCGCTCGAATTCCTTGAGCTCCTCCTTGCGGCGATCGAGCACCCGCGCCACGATGTAGCTCACGAACGACTCCTGCAGCCGCATGTTGGCGTCGGAGTCGTTGAAGGCCACCTCGGGCTCGACCATCCAGAATTCCGTGAGATGGCGGCGGGTCTTGGACTTCTCCGCCCGGAAGGTGGGACCGAAGCAGTACACCTTGCCCAAGGCGGCCGCGGCCGCCTCGACATACAGCTGGCCCGTTTGCGCCAGGTAGGCCTTGCCGAGGTCGAAATAGTCGGTGGCGAACAGGTTGCCCGCCTCCTCGCCGATCGCGCCGGTCAGGATCGGCGTGTCCACCAGGGTGAACCCTTCCTGGTAGAAATAGTCCCGGATGGCCTGCTCCACCTCGTGCCGCAGCCGCGCGAGGGCGACCTGGCGCCGGCTCCGGAGCCACAGGTGTCTATGCTCAAAGAGGAACGTCGTCCCATGCTCTTTGGGGGAGATGGGGTAGTCGGGGCTCGCGCCCAGCGGTGTGAGCCCGGTGACCGACAGCTCCACTCCGCCCGGGGAGCGCGGGTCGTCGCGTACCACGCCGGTCATGGCCACGCTGGCTTCCTGGGTAAGCGCCCCGAACGCGTTCCAGGTATCCTCCGACACCTCCTTCTTGGACAGAACCCCTTGCACGGTGCCCGTGCCGTCCCGCAAAACCAGAAACGCGATCTTTCCGCTCGATCGGGTCGTGACGACCCAGCCACGGACGGTGACCGACTCGCCCACGTGCCGGCGCAGCTCATTGATCCAAACCACCGTCATGCCCGTTGCCTCCGGCAATCTCGCCTCCGGCTCGGTCGCCATTGGCGACCTCGCCTCCGACCCGGTGCCGCTGTGAAGAGATGGATGTCCAAGGGAGCGTTGAGTCTAGCCCTCCTCTTCGGGACCGTCAACGCGGCCTGCGCGCGTGCCGTGCAGGCGCCGCCTCCCGCGCCGACATTGGAGTCCACCGGGACGAGCGGCGCGCCCCAGCAGGTGTGGCGCTCCAAGGCCTCCCGCCGGTTCACCGGCAGCCTGGTGCTGGCCGGCGAGAGCATCTACGGCGGCGGGATGGACCGGAAAGTGGTGGCGGTCGACCTCGCCACCGGCAAGCAGCGGTGGACCTTCAGGTTGGGGGGCATCATCGGAGGCGGCGTCGTGGTCGGAGGAGACACGGTGTTCGCCGCGACGACTCGGCCCGAGGGCAGGGTCACGGCGCTCGAGGGCAAGACTGGTCGGCGGGTCTGGCGCACCACGACGGGTCCGGTCAACGCGCCGCTCGCGCTCATCGGCGGCACGCTGGTGGTCGAGAACCAGAAAGGGGAGATCTTCGCCCTCAACGCCGCCACCGGAGACATCCGCTGGCGCCGCAAGCTGGGCGTCGCACGGATTCCCGCCGTCGCCGGCGACAGCGGCACCGTGATCGTCGCGACGGTGGACTCGCTGTTTCGGGTGAATGCGGCCAGCGGCAAGGTGGTGCGTCGCGCCGGCTCGCCGGGCGCGGTCGTGGCACCGTGGATCCGGCACGGAGCGCTGCTGATTGGCGGCACCACCGACTCGCTGGTGGTGGCGGTGGACCCCGACAGCCTGATCACGCGGTGGCAGGTGACGCTCGACGCGCCGGTGTTGAGCTCGCCCGCGTCAGCGGGTGACACCGTCCTCGCGGTGAGCCGGCGCGGCAGTCTCTACCGTGTCGTCCCGGGGCCGACGCCCCAGGCGCAGCGGGTGGCCGAGCTCGACTGGCCGGTCACCGCGCCGGTGAGCATCGTGGACGGGCTGGTCCTGCTTGGCGGGGCCGACGGAACCCTGCGCGCGCTCCGGTCGGACGGCAGCGAGGCCTGGCGGCTCCAGCTCCCCTGGCCGGTCGACGTGGGCGTGCTCGAGCTGCCGGACGGCATGGTGGCCGCGGGGGGCGACGGTGACCTCCACCGGTACGGCAAATGAGCCGGATCACCGCGTTGCTGCTGGCCCTCCTGCTCGCCGCGACTCCCGCGCTGGCACAGGAGCCCGCCACGGGCGGGTCGAAGCCGCTCATCAAGTATGGCAAGTGGGTGCTGGCCGCCGGCGCGCTGGGCATGAACCTTCTCGCCGCGCGGGCGCACAATCGGGCCGATGACAACTTCCACGCGCTGGAGCAGCGCTGCCTGGCCGATGACGCGCTGTGCGACCTGGACGCATCGGGGAGGTACGTCGATGCCCAGAGTGAGGACCTGTATCAGACCTCGCTGCATTACGACCGTCAGGCCCGGCGGTGGCTCTTCGGCGGCGAGGGTGCCCTGGCCGGGGCGGCCGCGCTGTTCGTGTGGGAGCTGACCCGTCGTACGCCCAAGCCGGATAACATTCCGTTCGAGCCGGAAGTCAGGAGTCTGAGGGAGGCGACCGGGGTGGGGTTGAAGGTGGCGTTCTAGCTCGCTTTGCGGCGGCTCGCTGACGTGAGGGCAGGTGAGATCGGGAGCTGTCTACCGTGGCGGGTGTGATCGCTGACCGTTCACCACGGAAGCACGGAGGACACGGAGGCCTCCGTGTCCCTTGGCGCTCCTCTCATGCCGAGCCGGAGCGGCTTCGGTAGATGACGGTTGCCCCCGGCCCCCCAAAAACAGAATGACGAACTCTTCTAGCACGGAATGCGAGGAGGGTTGCAAGTCGCCGGAGACCTCCCTGTCCTCCGTGCTTCCGTGGTGATCGGCAACGGAGTCCCGGCGGGTCGCCAGCACCATCTCGCGATCTGCCACGGACTCCTCACCCCACCCGGAACAGCTCCACCGCCCGCGGATACCTCGCCAGCGCCCGCTCCTTGAGCCGCTGGTTCTCACTTCTCTGCAGCGCCGGATCGCGCGAGATCAGGTCCATGGCCAGCCGCCGGGCGCGGTCGAGCAGGTCCGCGTCATCCGGCAGCCGCGCCAGTCGTACATCGAACCCGCCGCTCTGCCGCGCGCCGATCAGGTCGCCCATCCCCCGCTCTTCCAGATCCAGCTCGGCGATGCGAAAGCCGTCCTGCGTCGCGGCGAACGCGTGCAGCCGGTCGGCGGCCGGCCCCTCCGACATCAGAATGCAGAAGCTCTCGTCTGCTCCGCGGCCGATGCGACCGCGGAGCTGGTGGAGCTGCGCCAGCCCGAACCGCTCAGGATGCTCGACGAGCATGATGGTGGCGTTGGGCACGTCGATCCCCACCTCGATCACGGTGGTCGCCACCAGCACCTGAATCTCGCCCGCGCGGAAGCTCCGCATCACCTCGTCGCGCTCGTCGGCCTTGAGCCGCCCGTGCACCAGCCCCACGCGAAGCTCGGGCCAGCGCGCCGCCAGGCTTTGGGACATGGTGGTGGCCGCGCGGAGATCGGCGCGCTCCGACTCCTCGATCACGGGAAGGACGACGTACGCCTGGCGCCCCTTGGCCGCCTCGGTCCGCACGAACTCCAGCACCCGGTCGCGCTGCGCGCCGGTGCGAACGGCGGTGCGGATCGACCCTCGACCCGGAGGCCGGTGACGCAGCGTCGAGACGTCGAGATCGCCGTAGTAGGTGAGGGCGAGCGATCGCGGGATCGGCGTGGCCGTCAGGAGCAGCACGTCGGGAGCCGCGCCCTTGCCGATGAGCGCCGCGCGCTGCTCGACCCCGAACCGATGCTGCTCGTCGATGACCACGAGGCCGAGCCGGCGGAACGAGACGCTCTCCTGCATGAGCGCGTGCGTGCCGACCGCCAGCCGCGACTGCCCGCTGGCGAGCCGCGCCCGGACGGCGTGCTTCTCGGCCGCGGTCTGCCGGCCGAGCAGGAGCTCGGGCTTGAGCGACAATGGCGCCAGCAGGCGCTCGAGCGTGGCCGCGTGCTGCTCGGCCAGGAGCTCGGTGGGAGCCATGAGCGCGGTCTGGAACTCGTTCTCCACCGCCAATAGCATCGCGAACAGCGCGACGACGGTCTTGCCCGTGCCCACGTCGCCCATCAGGAGCCGATGCATCCGCTCCGGGGCGGTCATGTCGGCGGTGATCTCGCGGAGCGCCTGCTGCTGGTCCTGGGTCAGCTCCCAGGGCAACGCCTGGTGGAGCCTGGTGGTGAGATCGCGGCGCACGGTGAACGCCACCCCGCTCCGGCTCCGCTTGGCCACGGCGCGGGCCCGGATCAGCATGAGCTGGAGGTCCAGCAGCTCGTCGAAGGCGAGGCGCCGCCGCCCCAGCTCCGCCTCCTCCGCCGTGGCCGGCCGGTGCACCGCGAGGAGCGCGTCGCGAAGGGAGGGGAGCTCGAGCGACCGGCGGAGCGCCTCGGGCAGCACGTCCTCGGACAGCGCGACGAGCTGATCGAGATGCCGGTCGATCAGACCTCGAATGATCTTGTGGCTCAGCCCCTCGGTGGCGGGGTAGACCGGGAGCACCTTGCCGCCGGCCAGCGGCTCGGCCTCGCTGTCCGGGTCGGCCAGGACCACGAACTCCCGCGGGGCCATCTGGCGGCCGTGGTAGAAGCGCACCGGCCCCGAGACGAGGAGCGTCTGCCCGACGGCGATACTGCGGTCGAGGAATGCCTGTCCCGGCCACACGCACTCGAGCACACCACTGTCATCCCGCAGCACGGCGTGGAAGATGCGGAGGCCGCGCCGGGTCGGGACCACTCCCTTGGCCACCACCCGACCGATACAGGCGACTTCCTGCCCCACCTCTGCCTTGACCAGCGGGGTGACGGTAGAGGCATCGATGTAGCGATGGGGAAGGTGCCAGAGGAGGTCCTGCGCGGTGCGGATGTTGAGCCGCGCGAGCAGCTCGGCGCGCCGCTCGCCGATGCCCTTGAGGAACTTGACCGGGGTGTCGAGACGGACGGCACCGGTGGCTCGATTTGATGGCTTCGAAGATCGCGAGGCGGTCAGGTGACCTCCGGGCTCCGGTGCCAATTCACCACGGAAGCACGGAAGACACGAAGGGTTGTTCCGAGCCCCTTTCTTCCTGCGTGGAATGAGAGGAGCGTGAACGGGCTCGGAGTCCTCCGTGTCTTCCGTGCTTCCGTGGTGAACGGCCAGCGATCTCAACCGCGACGATGAGCCACACGCTATCTCAGCCCGGACTCTCCGCCAGCAGGTGCGCGGCAAACCGGGCGGGATCGAACGCCTGCAGATCGTCGATACCTTCGCCGACACCCAGAAACCGGATGGGCAGATCGAGCTCCCGCCGGAGCGCCGCGACCGCCCCGCCCCGTGCGCTGCCGTCGAGCTTGGTGACGATGATGCCCGTGGGGCTCACCGCCTGCCCGAACAGCTTGCCCTGCTGCACCGCGTTCTGTCCTACCGTGCCGTCCAGCACCAGGAAGGTCTCGTGCGGTGCGCCGGGCGCCCGCCGCGACGCGACCCGCACCACCTTGCGGAGCTCGTCCATGAGGCCCTCCTGCGTATGCAGCCGCCCCGCCGTGTCCACGATGATGGTATCGACCCCGCGCGACTGCGCCGCATCGATGGCGTTGAACGCGACCGACGCGGGATCGCCCCCGGGCTGCCCCGCCACGCAGGGAATACTCAGGCGATCGGCCCACACCTGGAGCTGGCTGATGGCTCCGGCGCGGTAGGTGTCGGCGGCGGCCAGCATGACCTTTCGACCCTCGCGCTGCAGCCGGCGCGCGAGCTTGGCGGCGGTGGTGGTCTTGCCGGTGCCGTTGACCCCGACCATCAGGATCACGGTGGGGCCCGCCTCGGCCCGGGCGACGGCGCCAGGGTCGGACCGTCCGTTGAGCAGCGCGGCGAGCCGCCCTTCCAGGGCGTTCCGAAGGTCGGCCTCGGTCTTGAGCTTGCCGCGACGGACCTCGTCTTCCAGGGCCTGGGTGAGCTCGACCGTAGCGGGCACCCCGAAATCGGCCTCGATGAGGACCCGCTCCATGCGCTCGAGATCGTCCGCGTTGAGCCCCCGCATGAGCGCGCCCACGTCCGTCAGGGCGATGCGCTTGATGCGGGTCCACAGGCTGTCCTTCCGGTCCGTCAGTCTACTGTTGGCCATGCCCTAATTTACACCCCTCCTAACGCAGCCCCAGCCGTCTTCGCGCGATCCATTCGCCGGCAAAGGCGGCGACGCAGAGGCCGAAGAGCCAGAGCCAGTCCCGCGCCGCGCGCCGTCCCGTTGCCACGGGCGCTCGCCCTTCGTGTGCTGTAAGCGCGACCGGCCGCGGCAGGAGCTCGTCGGAATACTCCTCGACGGCGACCGCGCCCCCACCGCCTCCAGAGAGGCGATAGCGGTACTCGCCGGGCCGAAGCCAGACCGCCGCGTGCCCGCTGCCATCGAACCGCAGCGTGTCCGCCCGCGGCGCTCCCTCGCCGCTCCAGGCGATCCCCAGCGCGACCGGCGGTCCCGGCGCAGTCCACTCGAACACCACAGGCCGGCCGTTGCTCACGACCGTCCGCACCGGCCGGGCCGAGCCGCGGGCCGAGTCGGCGCCGCCGAGCAGCCAACTGGCGGTCGCGGCCACCCAGGTGCGGTAGGTCTGCTCGCTCGAGCCGCCCCTGAACGCCCACCGCCACAGGCCGTCGACCGCCACTACTGTCGTCCGTACTCCACCTGACTGTCGCCCGAACACCGCCGGCCGCGGCGCGCCGCGGCGGCCGACCTGGGCGGTGAGTGCCACCCAGTCATCCGGAGCGGGCTGAAGCGGCGTGAGCTGGATGGCAGGCGGAAAGGAATCGACCGGCTGGCCGAGGAAGGCGCCGGAGATCGGGGACGCATCGCTTGGTTTGAGATA
>DATEJD010000024.1:0-28969 GCA_035278325.1 Gemmatimonadales bacterium
GCATGCCCCCTTCGCTGCGCTCAGGGTGACTCAGCCCCGTGAGCCTGCCGGAGCCCTAGGCGGGCTGCTCAGTGCTCGTGAGGGCTACTGACGTCGGCGCGCTCGAGCCCCACGTCGGCGAAGGAGGCGGGGTCCTCGATCGGCTCCAGGTGGGTGAAGACGGTGCTGTTGGGCACCGCGGCCCGGACTTCCTCTTCGATGCGCTCCAGCAGATCGTGTCCCCGCTGCACCGACCAGTTCCCCGGCACCAGCACGTGAAAGTCGATGAACCGCCAGGCTCCCGCCTGGCGCGTGCGGAGCGCGTGGAACCGCACGCCGTCGCTCGCGTGGCGCACCAGGATCTCCGAGATCTTGCGCTGCAGCTCCTCGGGGATCGCGGTATCGAGCAGGCCCATGAGCGACCGCCGGAGAATGCTCACGCCGGTCCGCATGATGTTCAGGGCGACCAGAATGGCGATGATCGGATCGAGGCGTTGCCACCCGGTGAGCGCCGCCGCCGCCACGCCGGCGACGACGCCGGCGGAGGTCCACACGTCGCTCATCAGGTGATGGGCGTCGGCCTCCAGGGTGATCGACTGGTAGGCCCGGCCGGCGCGGAACAGCCGCCGCGCCACGACCAGGTTGATGAGCGACGCGGCCACCGCGATGCCGGCGCCGAGCGCGATCTGCTCGATCGGACGGGGATGGAGCAGACGCCCGACCGAGGCGTAGATGATGCTGGCGGCGGCCAGCAGGATGAGGGCGCCTTCGAAGCCGCTGGAGAAGTACTCCGCCTTGGAGTGGCCGTACCGGTGGTCCTCGTCCTCCGGGCGTGCCGCCGCCGCGAGCGCAATGAGCGCGACGATGGCGGCGGCCAGGTTGACCAGCGACTCCAGCGCGTCGGACAGGAGGCCGACCGAGCCGGTGATGACGTACGCGCCGCCCTTGAGCGCGATGGTCGCCAGCGCGGCGAGGATCGAGATCACCGCGTAGCGGCGGAGCGAGGGACGGTCCGCCACGGTCAGGCCGCCACTGGCGGGAGCATGCGGAGGACCTCGGCCACGGTGAGCGGCGCGCTCCCTTCGGCGCGGTTATTCACCAGCAGATAGGCGGGGATGCGGGTGCGGACCGCCAGCTCGATCAGGCGCACGAGATCCCGGCGAAGATGGGGCGCCGGATCCTGGATCCGGTCGTACGGCGAGAACGCATCCACCGCCTCGTCGTAGGTCCGGCCGGGGCGGAGCAGCGCGCGGGCCACGAGGAAGGTGGCCGACACCGCTCCCGGGAGGTCGAGCTGGTGACCGATCGGCGGCATGCGGGTCCAGGAGTTGAAGACGTGCGCCACGCCGTGCTCGCGCAGCACGGCAAAGTACATGGGGGTGAGGAAGTCCTCGTTCCGGAGCTCCACGCCGTACATCATGTCGCGGGGCACCGCGGAGAAGAACTCATCCAGCCGCTCGGCGAAGCGCTCCGCCGTCATGCCGCTCCCCCGGCTCATGGTCGTGAACTCGAACACCAGTGGCCCCGTGTGGTCGGCGAAGTAGCGCCGGTACGGCTGGTACACGGCCTCGAGGAACACCTCGGGGTTCAGGAAGTCCGGGTTCATCTGCCCGGCCCGGGCCTTGTCCTGCGTCGGGGTGAAGGTGTGAATCGTGAGCTGGTTCCACACCTTGCTTACGCAGGGAAAGCCACGGGGCAGGTGAGCCGAGTAGGCGGCCAGGGTCTCCTCGGTAGGCGGTGCGTAGAAGCTGGAATCGATCCCGACGGTTCGGAAGAGGGGAAAGCGGGCGTACTCCTCCAGCATCCGCGCCGACGCGCCCTTGCCGCCGTAGTCACGATGGTACACCAGGCCCCGCCAGCCGGGGTAGTTCCAGGAGGACGCGCCGAACCGCACCAAAGGGGGCAGCCGGGCGGCCAGCGTGTCGAAGTCTTCCGCTATCGCGGCACGATCCGAAATACCTGTCCCTCCGCGTTCATCACGTACAGCTCGCCGGCGGCGTCCTGCCCGAAGCTGGGCACCGCCCCGCCGGGCGCGAGCGTGGGCCATTGCTGCGGCTCGACCGCCTGGCCGTCCTGCAGCCGAAAGCTCCGGACCCACCCGGAGCAATAATCGGCGTAGAAATAATGCCCCTGCAGGGCTGGAATGGCAGCGCCGCGATAGACGTAGCCGCCGGTGATCGAGCACCCGAACGCGTGCGAGTACTCCAGCACGGGGAGGGTGAACTGGGTCGAGTCGCAGCTCGAGCTGGCGAAGCAGTGGCGGCCTTCCATCACATTCCACCCGAAGTTGGCGCCGCGCCCCGCTCCGGCCGCCGCGCTTACCACGTCCACCTCCTCCCAGGCGTTCTCACCGACATCGGCGATGTAGATGTCGCCGGTGGCCGCGTCGAAGCTGAACCGCCAGGGGTTGCGTAGCCCGTAGCTCCAGACCTCGGGTCGGGCCCCGGCCTGCCCGACGAACGGGTTGTCGGGGGGCACTGTGTAGCCCGAGCTGCCCGCGACGTCCACTCTCAGAATGTCTCCCAGGAGATCGGCCAGGGATTGGCCTCTCCCGTCCGGGTCGCCCTCGCCCCCGCCGTCGCCCAAGCCGATGTACAGCATGCCGTCGGGCCCGAATACGATCTGCCCGCCGTTGTGGTTGGGGAACGGCTGCTCCACGGTCAGCACGGTGGCCTCGCTGGCCGGATCGGCCTGGTCCGGATCGGCTGCGGAGACGCGATACGAGGCGACGACTGTGTTGCCGCTCACGTCGGTGTAGTGGACCACGAAGCGACCATTGCTGGCGTAGGCCGGATCGAAGGCCATGCCGAGCAGGCCCTGCTCGGCTCCACCCGAGACGCGGGTGCTCAGGTCGAGAAATGGGGTCGGCAGCAACGCGCCGTCCTTGACCACACGGATGGCGCCGCCTTTCTCGACGATGAAGAGCCGGGGATCGCCGGGCGGTGCGGTAAGGTAGAGCGGGAAGTTGAGCCCGGCCGCGACCTCCTGCAGACCGACCGAGACAGTACCGTCGGGGGGCGCGGGCTCGGACGGCGCTCCCGATCCGCCACTGCCGCACGCCGGCATGGCCAACAGGCCTATGACCGAGGTCAGCGTGATCGCTCGTCTCATCCAGGTCCCTCATGCCGTCGGGTGGCTGATCGCGATGGCCGCCTGTACGCCGGTGGGCGTGTGGATCTACCAGGATCCGCGGGTGACCGTCTCCCACGTCCGGCTCGACATCGATACAACCAGCGCCCGACCGGTCCTGGTGGCGCTCGATCTCCGTAACCCTAACGACTACGTCATCTCCGCTACCCGGGTGGAGCTGCGGCTGGCGTTGGACGATTTCCCGATCGGCCGGCTGGCGCAGGACAGCAGCGTTCCGGTGCCGAAGGGGACCGCGACCGTGGCCCTGCCGCTGATCCCCGACCGGTCGGCTACCCGAGCCCGGCTCCAGGGGTTCAACTCCGGCGTCCATCGGTTCGCGATCCAGGGGCTGGCGACGTTCACGACCCCGATCGGGAAGCGGAAGGTCCGCTTTGCCCAGACCGGGGAGCTCGCGTTCGGGCCGCCGCCACTTTCGCCACCATCCGCTCCAGCCGATCGAGCTGTGTCACCGTAACGGTCACCGCGCCGAACTCCTCCTCGACCGTCCCCCGAAAGATGAACGGCCCCTGATCGAACAGCACGTGACCGCGCTCACGGTAGATGTCCGGAAAGAGCACGGTCTCGACCAGCCCGTGGCCGTCATCGAAGGTGGCGAACTCCATCGGCTCGTCTTTCAGGGTATGGACCGGCTTGGCGGTGGTGAGCATGCCGGCCATCAGGACCTGGTGGCCGACGTGCCGGTGCAGCTCGGTGCTGGGAGTGAGGCGAAAGGCGCGGAGCTGCTCCGCGTAGAGCGCCATGGGGTGGGCATCGGTGATGAAGCCCATGGCGGCGTGCTCCTCGCGCCGGCGGCGCTCGGCGCCGTACGGCTTGAGCACCGGAACCGCCGGGGGGAGGTGGTCGAACCAGTCGCCCGGGCGGTCGTCGGGCGAGCGGACGCAGTCGGCGGTGGAGTCCACCAGCCAGAGCATCATGGGGCGGGTCCAGTCGCCGGCGATCGAGTCGAGCGCGCCGACCTTGATGAGCGCGCGGAGGTCGGCTGGGGCGAGGCCGGTGCGGGCGCGGAGATCGGCCAGGCTCCGGAACGGCCGGGACGGACGAGCGGCATGGCCTGCGGCGGGGCGCTGCGGAACGCTCTCCGCCGCCCCCCGCTCCGGCCTCGCCGGGCCGCGCTCCGCGGTTGCTCCTCGCGCTGCCAGTACGCGCTCTGCTCCCTCCGCCGAGAGCTCCTTCACGAACTGGAGCCCGATTTGCACGGTGCGGCCGTCGCCGGTGCAGCGGAAGTCGCTCGCGTTCACGTCGGGTGGGAGGACCGTGAGGCCCATGCGCATGGCCTCGGCGACGTAGGTGAACGGATGATAGAACCCGCCGCCATTGGCCAGCACCGCCGCCATGAACTCGGCGGGGTAGTGGGCGCGCAGATAGCAGGAGTGCTGCGCCACCTGGATGTACGACGCCGAGTGTCCCTTGCAGAAGCTGTAGCCGGCGAACGACATGATCATGGCCCAGACCCGCTTGGCGGTCTCGGGGTCGCGGCCCAGCGCCAGGGCTCCGGTGAAGAACTCCTCGGCGTAGCCGGCCAGGGCCTTGGCGGGGCGCTTCTTGGAGAGCGATTTCCGGAGCCCGTCGGCGGTGGCGAGCGACATGCCCGCGAACGCATGGCAGACGTTCACCACGTCCTCCTGATACACCATCACGCCGAACGTGTCCGCCAGCGTGTCGCGCAGCACCGGGTCGAGCGGCTCGTAGGGCGCGCCGTGGAGGCGCTCGAGGTAGACCTTGATGTAGCGGTTGGACGCGGGCCGGATGATGCTGGTGTTGAGCACCAGCAGCTCGAAGGTGTCGGCCCGGCTCTTGGCGCAGAGCATTCGCGACGCGGGCGACTCGGTGTAGAACACGCCCATCGTCTGTCCGGTACGGAACAGCGCCTTGGTGGGCTCGTCGTCGCCGGGGTCGGACGAGGTGTAGTCGATGTGGTGGCCGGTGTGCACGCCCACCGCGGCGATCGCGTCGCGGATCACCGCCAGCGAGCGATTGCCGAGCAGATCGATCTTGACCAGCCCCGCGTCTTCCGCGCCGTCCTTCTCGAACTGGATGACGGGGACGACCGGCGCGCCGTCGGGGAACTTGGCCTGGTCCACCGCGAGGGTCTTGACCGCCGGCTCGGTGGGCACGTAGTCGGTGAGCGCGGTGGGCACGATGACGACGCCGCCAGGATGGAGCGAGAGATGCCGCGGCATGCCCACCAGCGGCGCCGCCATGCGGGCGAACTCCTGCCAGCTCGGCGGCAGGTCGAGCGCCTTGAAGTTGGGATGGGTGGCGAGCAGCTCCTCGAGCGGCAGGTCCTCGAACGCGGGGATCCGGCGGGTGACCTCGCGGATCTCGCCGTTGGGGCGGCCGTGCACCTTGGCCACCTCGCGCAGCGCGCCGCGCAGCCGGAAGCAGTTGTGGTTGGCCACCATCGCGGCCTGCGGATGGGGATAGCGCCGGAACACGTAGGCCAGCACGTTGTCGCGCTCGTCCCAGGGAAAATCGAGGTCGATGTCGGGCGGGTCCTTGCGCTCGGGATTGAGGAATCGCTCGAACAGGAGCCCCGCGCCGAGCGGCTCGACGTGGGTAATGCCGAGACAGTAGCTCACCATCGAATTGGCCACCGAGCCGCGGCCGCAGTGGGTGGGCCCGTGCTCCACGATGTCGCGCACCACCAGGAAGTAGTCGGCGAAGCCCTTGGCGCCGATGATGGCGAGCTCGTGCTCGAGCCGGGCCCGGGTGACCGGGGCGATGGTGCCGTAGCGCCGCTCGGCGCCGGCGTAGGCCAGGGCGCGGAGCGCCTGGAGCGCGTCAGCCGCGTCGGCGAAGCGCGGTGCCACGACGCGTCCGACCGGAATGCGGTAGCGGCAGCGCTCGGCGATCTCGTCGGCCGCGCGCACGGCGTCGGGGCAGTCGGGGAACTGGCGCGCGAGGTCGTCGGCGGGGCGCAGCCAGGCGTCGCGGGGAGCCAGACGGTCGGACCGGGTACCCGCGGAGCGGGTGGTGACGGTCAGACGGTCGGACGGTCGGACGGTCAGACGGTCGGACGTACGATCGGGCTTACTGGTGCCGACGATCGGGTGATCGGGATCGGCCAGGGCCGAGAGCGTGGTGTTGAGGTGGATGGCGCGGAGCAGCCGGTGGCGCTGCCAGTCCTCGGGGTGCGCCATGACGACGGCGTTGGTGACGACGGATGGGAGCCCGAGACGACAGGCCTCCGCCAACACCGCATGGCGCGCCTTACCGGGCACCAGCTCGGCGTAGAGGTCGCGCGGACCGCTCAGGCGGAGCACACGCTCGAGGAACGCGGGGTCGCGCGAGAGGAGGATCAGGCCGTCGCGGTCGCGGGCGAGGCGGGCTGACAGACGGAAGGACGGAAGGACGGGGGGACGGGAGGGGGACAGCACCCCGGTCCTTCCGTCCTCCCGTCCTTCCGTCCTTCCGTCTTCCCAATGAATCCCCGTGATCGCCCGGCACAGCGCCGCCCACCCGCGCTCGTCGGTTGCCAGGGCCACCGCCTCCTCGTCGTCGGTGACGAGGTGCGCACCCAGGATGGGCCGCAGGCCCGCGGCCTCGCAGGCGCGCTGGAACTCGACCGCGCCGTAGACCCCGTTCGTGTCGGTGCAGGCCAGCGCGGCGAACCCCCGTTCGGCGGCGGCTTGGGCGAGCACCTCGGGGCTCGAGACCCCGATACCGAAGGAGAAGTGGGTGTGGAGGTGAAGGTGGACCACGGCGGGGCGTACTCCGGGCTTCGGTATTTGTTCGGTCCTAAGCACGAATCTACGCCAGTGGGGAAGGGCGTCAAGCGGGTCTCATCGAGCCTCGGTCCTCGGAGCGCGGGGAGTCGGGCGCAGAACGACGCGCCCGGGCGGCGTGCAGCGCGACGACCACCGCGGTCAGCGGCACCAGCCATACGACGCGGCTCTGATAGCGCGGATGCACCATGGCGAGGCTCGCGACCACCAGCGCGTTCAACACCAGGCCGAGGCATGCGACGATGATGAGCGCCCTCAGCGGAGCGAGCCTGCGCCCGCGAAGACCCCGCCAGCAGCCCAGCAACACCACCACACCGAGTCCGACCGCCGCATACTGCACCTGACTCACCGCTTCGATGGGCAACGAGCCCTGCACCTGGCGCGAGGCCTGGTAGGCCCGAAGTGTGCCTGGTCCCAACCGCCCCATGGCGTCCGCCACCGAGCCGGAGAACGCGAGCTCCCCTGGATGAATGCCGAACGTTCCCAGCTGGACGATCATGTCCTCGAGCGACGCGCGGACGGCGGCCGGCCACTCCTGGCGCAAGGTGCCCGCGACGATCGCGGGCGCCTCGCGGAGAAAGGTCGAGTCGCCGCGTTGCACCTCGGGCTCGTGCCGCTTCCACGGTCCATCGGAGTCCCACAGGAACCAATCGAGATCCGGTCGGAGAGACGACGGTTCCGAACAGAGCAGGTAGCGCCGGATAGGGCACACGCGGGCCAGGTAGCGCTGCGCCAGGCCGTCGCCGGTCAGATGCGCCAACGCGAACAGCGAAGAGCTGCGGGACAGCACGGGTGTTCGGTGGAAGTAGTAGTTCGATCCGATCACAAGGCCGGCCGCCGCGACCAGCGGCGCGACGGCAGCGAAGACGACCGGCAGATGGCCGCGCCAGTCCAGTGACGCCCGATCGACCAGCAGGCGCCCGATCAGCGTCGCGGCGACCAGCATCCCGTAGAGCGGGAAGTGGCTCAGATGACAGGCAATGGCAAGCGTCAGCAGCGCCCCCACGGCCCAGCGCTCGGCCGGCGTTTGAAGCGCCCTCCCCCAGACGGACACGAAGCACAACAGGATCACGACACCGGTAAACACGTCGGGCATGATCTGACCCGAAAACCACGAGAGGCTGGTGAAAACCGACAGTCCCGCGAACAGCGCCAGAAACCCGCGGGTGGACAGCGGTACCGCGGCCGTGCGAAGCGTCAGATCGACCACGAATGCGATGACGAGCCCCTGCGCCACAGGGATCAGCCAAATCGTTTGGTGCGTCCCGAACGGCGTCAGGAACGCGCCGTACGCGAGCGGCCGGTAGAAGAACCACGGCGCTCGCCAATGAACGATCGCCCAGGCGTTCTCGAGGTAGTTGCCGCTATCCGGGTAGGTCAGTGGAAAGCGATTGTAGAGCGCTGCGACGCAGGTGAGGAGGGCGGCCGGCAGCAAACGGCGCACCCACAGCTGCCGGAGGGTGCTCCCGTCCCTGGAGGCCGGAGAGGTGGATGAGTCAGCCATGTCCCGGCTATTTGGAGTCCCCGGGGTCGGATGTCAATTCCGGCAGCCCTGCCTGTGCAGGTCGCCCCGATCCCGGGAGGATTGCCAGCCCCATGTCGGCCGGCTGGGAGATAAGGCCGGGGCAGCTTTGCACTTGAGCTCGACGGCCAGGCGCCACGGTCCTTGCAGTGTACCGGCCCACCCACTCGACTACGGCGGCAGGTAATGGGTACCAGATTACAGGCCCAGCTCCACGAGATTCGTCTGGACATCGAGCGCCGGAGGCTGCGTCACCAGGAGCAGCTCGCGCGGCGGCACCTGGGCGAGCTGATCGCGGCGCGGCGGAACGGCAGCGAGCGGGAAGATGTCGCGCGGTTGGCCGCCGAGGTAGTGGCGGAGCGGCGCGAGGTCGAAGCGTTCGAGCAGGAGCTCCGGGCCTCACTCGAGGGCGACCGTGCGGACCTCGCCCGGGTGTCGGCCTGGATGAGGCCGGCCGTGATCGCGCGCGGGCTCTGCGCCCGAGCCGTGCTCCGCCACAGGCGGACTGCGGCCCGGCGAGCGCTGTATTCGCGCTACCAAGCACTGGGCGCGCTCGCCGCGAGCACCGCACGCGGCGCCAGCGCCGAGCTGGCGGGCTCTCGCGCGGCCCTCGAGCGGTTGCGTGCCGAGCGTCAGCTGCGGCTCGCGGCCTTCGGTGAGACGGCCCATCCGAAGTGGATCACGACCGCCGTCGGCGAATCCGCCGGTCTCGGCCGTGCGATTCTACGTCAGCTTCGATCGAGCCTGATGCCCAAGGGGCCCGCGCTCGCGGGTATGGCGGTCGGCTGGTGGATTGCGAATACCTATACCGATTCGCGGCTCCACTCCGCGCTCAGATCCATCGGCATCGGCCACGGCGGCACCCACGTCGTCAGCGACTCCACCTTGAAGGCGATGAGCTTCTGGTTGCCGCTGCTCGCCGCGGCCGTGTGCGCGTACCTCGGTGAGCGAGTGGCCGGGTTCTATCGGGGGCGAGGGGAGCAGCGCGAGACAGTCTGACGGCGTGCAGTTCCTGTCACCGCCCGGCGGCCCGCTTGCAGAATGCTGGAGCCGTCCGGCTGAGTCGGTGCCTGGCGCGCCGGTGAGTGACGCGGGAAGTGAATGCCCCAGCGGGCGTTACCTCGGTGTTTCAGGCCGTGACCGGGGGCGCGCCACGATCCTTGCGATAGCTCGGCCCCATGATCGAGCACCTCGTCACCCGCTTCGAGGCCGCCCGCCTCGACCTCCACCAGCGCGAGCTGCGCCGGCGGGAAGAGACCGCGATTGTCCGGCTGGGTGAGAAGACGCTGGCCGAAGGCGGCGCCCGGAGCGGCCGGCTGGCCTCGCTCGCGTCCGATGCCGCGGCCATCCGGCGCCGGCTGGATGCCATCACCGCAGAGCACGGAGCGACATCGGCCACCGCGCGGGAGCGTCGCGCGACGCTCGAGGAGCGGCTCACCCAGATCCACCTGACCGCTGGGCGCCTGGCGTTGGCCATGCCACCCACGGGCGCGGAGCAGGAGGTCCTCGGGATCCGCGCCGAGATCGCCGAGTCAGCGAACGAGCGCGATCGGCTGCGTGGAGAAGGACGCCGCATGGCCGACGAGACATGGACCCGGATCCAGGCGTGGGTCGCGCCGCGCGGGCCCGCGCTCGGCGTGCTGGTGCTCACCTGGCTCGTCGCGCACAGTTATGCCGGGTCCCACACTACGTCGATCCTCGCCTCTCTCGGCCTCAGCGCAACGCGAAAAGGGTCGCACCTGGTGAGCCTGCCCGTCGACACGGCACTGGTGCGGTACGCGATGCCGCTGGGGGTGTCCCTGGTGTGCGCATACGCGGCCCATCGCCTGGTGCTCCGGGTGCAGGACGCGGTGGACTCGGTCCGCGCGCGATCAGCGCAGGTTCGCGTGGCCGCGAAAAGCGAAACCCGCGAGGCGCATGCCCCGCGGGCGGCTGGGAGAACCCGGTAGCGATCAGCCTCTTCACCGCCTTCGCCACCGCCGAAGCATTCCCCTCCGAAGATCAGGTAGCCGCGCGAGCCTTCCGCCCGTTTTTCCTGGCCCACATGGGGTCGAGCGCCAGCACCTTGCGATAGACCGGACACGAGGGGGCATGAGCGCCCGGCAGATAGCCGATGCTCATGAGAAACTCGCCCACGATCTCGCCGCCGGTGAAGCGGAAGGTCTGCTTGAACAGCTTGACCCATTCCTCCTTCGAGCGCGGGTGATGCGCCTCGAGCCACTCTGCGAACGATCCATGGGTGTCGCGTAGCTGCAGGATGATGCCCGCGTTCGCGATCGCGGCATCCACCTTGAGCCGGTTGCGGATGATGCCGGCGTCGGCCAGCAGGCGCCGCCGGTCCCGCGCGCGGTAGCCGGCCACGACTTCGGGATCGAAGTCGTCGTATGCGCGCCGGAACGCGTCGCGCTTCTTGAGGATGGTGAGCCACGAGAGTCCGGCCTGATTGATCTCGAGCACCAGGCGCTCGAACAGCGCCGCGTCGTCGTCGAGCGGGAAGCCGTACTCGGTGTCGTGATACGGCCCGTGCCACTCATGGCCGGGGGCGATGTCGCAGTAGCAGATTCCCACGGTGGTCGCCTGGTTCGGAGTTTGTTCGGCTCGGCTGGAATATTTCGGCCACCCCGACCCGACGTCAAGCGTCGGGCTCGGCCCGCTGTCGGCGATAGTAGGCCGCCGCGTTGGCGCGGTTGCCACAGGTGCGCATGTCGCACCACCGGCGGGTGCCGTTCTTGGTTCCGTCCAGGAAGTAGAGAATGCAGGCAGGGTGCGCGCACCGGCGGACGCGGCTGAGATCGGCGTGACACAGCAGGTCCGCCGCTGCCTCGGCGAGAGGGACCAGGAGGTCGATGGGTTGGTCCAGCCGAAGCGCCCGCCTCGCCGCGAATCCCACTGCGCGGGGCACGATCCGGGTGACCCCCGCGCCTCTCGCCAGCAACCGGTTCACCTGCTCGACGACCGCTCGAGGCACCCGGCGCCCCGTGCTCGCGGCGTCGGCCAGCCGCTTGAGCCCTGCTCGCAGCGCGCGGGCCTGGGTCACGATCGCTTCCCCCGCCTGCTTGCCCTTCCACCGTGCCAGGGCCGTTCGCGCGGTCCCGCGGTCCACCGCACCGGCCTGGACCAGCCAGTCCGTGAGGCTCGCGAGATCGGTCAGGAGATCCCGGGGGACGCCCTCGACGGCGACCTCGGTGTTGACGAAGTCGAGCGCGCGGTGGTTACCGATGAAGACGAACGGGGACGATCTGGCGGCCATGGGGTCAGTCTAAGCGGCTAACACGGGTTTGACAACTGAGGCGCGTGGCTTTATCACTATCTAACTGACATTTAGATACTGATAACCTCGACCGCCACTCTCAGCCCGGAGCCCGCATGCCCGCCACGCCCGACATCGCCCCCGGCCACATCGGCCTGTCCGTCACCGATCTCGACCGCTCGCTCGCCTTCTACCGCGAGGTGCTCGGGCTCGAGGTCATCCAGACCTCCGCCGACGCGGGTCGCCGCTACGCCTTCCTCGGCGCCGCCGGCCGCCTGTTCCTCACGCTCTGGCAGCAGAGCGAGGGTGGCTTCGAGCCGCGCCGCGCGGGGTTGCATCATCTGGCCTTCCAGCTGCCAACCTTCGAGGCGGTGCAGGCCGTCGAGGCCAGGGTCCGCGCCCTGGGCGTGACCCCGCACTACGACGGCCTCGTGCCCCACCGCGAGGGTGGCGACTCCGCCGCCCTGTTCTTCACCGACCCTGACGGGATCCGGCTCGAGGTCTACAGCCCCGCCGGTGCGGCGGGCCTGGCGGCGCCGGTGCCCGGGGCGCCGTCGTGCGGGTACTTCTGATGGCGACGTTTCACCAGGGCGAGCTCGAGGTGCAGCGGCGCGCGGGCGTCGCCGCCAACGCGGAGAAGATCGGCCGGAGCATCCACCGGGAGATCCCGGAGCTCGCGCGGCGGTTCGCCGAGGAACGGCGATTCGCGATCCTCGGCGCGGCCGATGCGGACGGGCGGGTGTGGGCCACGCTGCTCCAGGGGCCGCCCGGGTTTCTGTCCGTGCCGGCGGCGGATCGGCTGCACGTAGCGGCACGACCGAGATCCGACGATCCTCTGGCCGCTGCGCTTGCGGGGCCGACGGATGTGGGGCTGCTGCTGATCGAGCCCGCGTCGAAGCGTCGCATGCGGCTCAATGGGCGCGCCACACCCGGCGGTGCCGGGGGCCTGGATATCGAGACCCGTGAGGTCTATGCCAATTGCCCCAGGTACATCCACCCGCGGACGGTTTCGCTGCCGGAGCCGACCGGTCGCACGCGACGCGATCACACCGACCGCCTCACGGCCTCGCAGGCGAGCTGGCTCTCCACCGCCGATACGCTCTTCATCGCCACCCGCCATGCCGCGGCCGGTGCCGACGTCTCGCACCGGGGCGGCGAGCCTGGATTCGTACGGGTGCCCGACCCGCGGCACGTGCTGATTCCGGACTATTCCGGCAACATGATGTTCAACACACTGGGGAACATCACGGCCGACGGACGGGCAGGACTACTGCTGGTGGATTTCGCGAGCGGCAGAATGCTGCAGCTCACGGGGTGGGCGACGATTTGGTGGGATCCCGCGCGGGTGGCCACGTTTGTCGCCGCGGAGCGCGTGATCGAGCTGGAGGTGGAGGTCGCAGTCGAATCGGAGCCTGGCGAGGCCGTCACTTAGGCCATTCGTGGCCGGGCTCGGCGGCAGTGCCAGTCGCTCACGCCGCTTGCCGCACGCGAATCGGCATCGTCACCATGGTCTTGCCCACCCAACGGAGGCGTTTCTCCACCGCGAGCGCAGTCTCGTTGTGCAGCAGACGGTGATACCAGGTCTCCCGCTGGAAGATCATCTTGCCCGCGAAGAACACGATATGGGGGAACTCGCGGGCCACCTCCAGGCACAGTTTCTCGGCTTCGGCAACCGCCTCAGTGCCGATCGCCATTCGTGCGGTGGCTGGCATGCCCAGCCCGGTGGCCAAGTTCACGTAGTTGGTCAGCATCTCCTCGGTGCGCTGCCGGAGGTGCTCCACGGCGTCCTCGCCCTTGAATTCTCCGGAATCGACCACCCCGACCGACAGGAACACCAGGTTCTGGAAGTGTCCGGGGAAGGCTCGGAAGATGTTGAGCATGGTATGGATGCCGACCCCCCCGTAGGAGCCCACCAGCACGGCCGCCGTGGGCTTGCGCGGGTCGAGCCCGTCGGCCGACGTCGCCGACGAACGGCGCGGCACATGAGGGAGATCGCCCAGCTCGCGATCGAGCCGGTCCAGTTCGGCGGCGACTGACCGGTAGTGCCGCCGGATGAGGAAGCAGACTCCGATGAGCAGGGCGGTGATGACCACCGTGATCCACCCGCCCTGGGCGAACTTCTCGTAGACCGTGATCACGAGAATCGTGAAGCACAGGATGAACCCGGCCACGAACAGCGCCAGGCGGCTCATCCATTCGCGCCGGGCGTTCCGGTGCTGCCACCAGAAGCGCAGCATGGAGAACATCGAGAGTGAGAACGTGAGAAACACGTTGATGCTGTACATCACGACCAGGTGGCCGACATCCCCGCGGGTGTACAGCAGGGCCGCCAGCGCCGCCCCACCCATGAGCAGGATGCCGTTCTGCGTGGTGAGCCGCTCCGAGAGCGCCGCGAACCGATGCGGCATCCACGAGTCGACGGCCATGTTGGCCAATACTCGGGGGCCGTCGATGAAGCCCGCCTGGGCCGCGACGACCAGCAGCATCGCCTCCGAGAAGAGCGTGAGCACGACGAAGGGCTGCCCCAACGGGAGCCCGCCGGCAAGCCGCTCGACCAGCACCGCATTCATCGTCTTGCCCTGGACCGGCGCGAGTTGCCACAGCAAGTAGCAGAGCAGCAGGCCCGAGGCGGTGAAGGCGAGCGAGGTGCCCATGTACACCATCGTGCGTTTGCCGGTCGCCACCTTGGGCTCCCGCATGATGGGCAGGCCGTTGGAGACGGCCTCGATGCCGGTGTACGTACCACCGCCGAGGGAATACGCCCGGACGAACACCAGCAGCAGGCCCCAGGTGCCCAGCGTTGCGACGCCGTGCTGGTAGCCCTCGCGGACGGCGCCGACGGTCCTGGAGACCTCCGGCAGGTGGCCGACGATGCCGCCGCCGATCACGATGAGATGGGTGACCAGGAAGAGGATGAAGACCGGAAGCAGGGTGAGCACCGACTCCCGCACCCCGCGGAGGTTGAGCGTGGTGAGCAGCAGGATGAGCGCGAATTCGACCGGATGCTTGGCTCCATGCCACGCCGGCGGCAGGAAGCTGAACAGCGCATCCCCCGCCGCCGCAATCGAGATCGTGATCGTCAGGACATAGTCGACCAGCAGGGCCGAGCCGGAAACGACTCCGGCACGGGGTCCGAGCAGCTTGCTCGCCACGACGTAACCGCCACCGCCGGTAGGAAATTCCTCGATGATGCGCCGGTAGGCGGCCGAGATGAGCAGCACCGTGCCCGCCATGAGCGCCGCCAGCCCCAGGGCGAGATACGAATGATCTCCGAGGGCCTTGAACGCCTCCTCGGGGCCGTAGGCCGAGGACGACAGTCCATCGGCACCGAGGCCGACCCAGGCCAGAAAGGGAATCAGGGACAGCCGGTGAAACAGGCGGCTGTCAGCGAGGTCCCGAGGTTTGCCCAGGAGAAAACGCTTGATTCGTCGAGTCCGGCTGAGAGCCGGCGGCACATCCTCAGGAGCGAGATCGTCCGTGGGTGATGGGGGTAGGGACGACAACGATCATGCTCCCGGAGTATGGGCTCGGAGAGGTCAGGGTTACGAACAAATAGTGCCTGGGCAGGGGTTGTCGTCAGCGGGCAGCACAAAAGTTGATAAAATCTTTATACCCGCATCGGCTTTTACTCATCCCGAAGTCGGTAGCCGACGCCGGGCTCGGTCAGCAGCAGTCGGGGGCGCGCGGGATCGGCTTCGATCTTCTGGCGCAGCTGCGCCAGATACACCCGCACGTAGTGCGACTGATTCACGTAGTTGGCGCCCCACACGTCCTTCAACAGCTGGCGATGGGTCAGCACCTTGCCTGCGTGCCGCACGAGCGTGGTCAGCAGCTTGTACTCGGTGGGGGTGAGATGGATCTCCTCGCCCCCTCGCCACACCCGCCGTGCGGCCAGATCGACACGCAGCCCTCCCGCCTCGAACACCGGCTCCGGCACCGCGCCCGGCGGCAGCGCAGCGTGCCGCAGAGCCACCCGGATGCGTGCCAGCAGCTCGTCCACCCCGAACGGCTTGGTGAGGTAATCGTCGGCGCCGAGATCGAGCGCCTTCACCTTGTCCTCCTCCCGGCCGCGGGCTGACAACACGATGATCGGCGTGGCGCTCCACTCGCGCAGCTCGCGCGTGACCTCGAGTCCGTCGCGGTCGGGCAAGCCCAGATCCAGCAGGATGACGTCGGGATTGCGAGCCGCGGCCTGGGCCAGCCCCTCCTTGGCCGTCTCCGCCTCGACCAGCCGGTAGTCGTGGGCGCCGAGCGCGGTCCGGAGGAAGCGCCGCATGGGCGGCTCGTCCTCGATCAGGAGGATGAGTGGGGCGGAAGCGGCGGCGGGGCGGTCCATGCGCCGGCGACCTCGGTGTCCGAGCGATCGGAAATCGGTGCTTCGGTGACCAGCGGCGGCGGCGAGCCCGTGATGGGCAGCGTGATCCTGAAGATCGCGCCGCCGCCCGCGCGGTTCTCGGCCCAGATCCGGCCGCCGTGGGCCGTCACGATGCCGCGGCAGATGGTGAGTCCCAGGCCGATGCCGCTGGCACCGCCACCGCCACGGTGGAACTTGCGGAAAATCAGCTCTTCCTCGCCGGCCGGAAGGCCCGGCCCGCGGTCGGCCACGTACGCCACCACCTCGCCGGGGCGGCTGGTGGCGCCGACCTCGATGGGCGTACCCGGGGGCGTGTGCTTGGCGGCGTTCTCCAGCAGGTTCACGAAGACCTGCTCCAGCAGGATCTCGTCCATCGCCACCAGCGGCAGATCGGGTGGGAACGCGGTGGTGACGGGATGGCCGCGGAGCTGTTCATCGGTGCGGAGCAGGGCCACGCCGACCACGTCGGACAGGAGCTGCCACTCCTTCTGCACCTGCAGCGCGCCGGCCTCGACCCGGATCATGTCGAGCAGGTTGGCCACCAGTCGCCCCATCCGGCGGGATTCCTGCACGATCGTGGCGGCCAGCTCACGGCGCGCCGCCGGCGTGGGCTCCGCGTCCTGGAGCAGCGTGGTCGCCGCGCCTTCGATCGAGGCAAGCGGGGTGCGCATGTCGTGCGAGAGCGAGCTCAGGAGCGCGGTCCGGAGTCGCTCGGCCTCCACCTCGACCTCGGACTCCCGGCTTCGCTCCGCCAGCTCCAGGCGCTCGAGCGCGGCCGCGGTCTGGCCGGCGAGTGACTCGAGCAGCCGGCGCTGGGCCGGATCACGGAACTCGGCCGGGTGCGTGAGCGGTAGCCCGATCACCCCGACCGACCGCCCCGAGGAGGCGAGCGGCACGTACAGCGCGCCGGCGCCGGGCAGCGTCGTGGTGCCGCGCCCGGCTGCCTGACCATGGTCGAAGCTCCACTGTGCCACCGCCCGCTCGCGCTCATCGAGCGGATAGGGAGACGAGCCGACGACGGCCACCGCCTCACCGTCGCCGGGCAGGAGCACGGCCGCCTCGATGGCGAAGGTGTCCCGGAGGCTCCGGGCAGCGGCGGCCAGCACGGCCTCCCGGTCGCGTGCCGCGGCCAGCTCGCGGCTCAGCCCGTACAGAGCCGAGGTGCGCTGCTCCCGCTCCCGGGCCGCCTCGACCTGGCTCCTGATTCGTCCGGTCAGGTTCCCCAGGACCAGCGCCACCACCAGCATCACGCCGAAGGTGAGCACGTAGCGGATGTCCGACACCGAGAACGTATAGAACGGGTGCACGAAGAAGAAGTCGAACGACGCGATGCCGACCAGCGACGCCACGACCGCCGGGCCGCGGCGGAAGCGCGCCGCCGCGACGACCACGGCGAGCAGGTACAGCATGGCCGCGTCGATCGGCAAAATCGGCATGCCCAGGATGCGCACGATCAGCCCGAGCAGCGTCGGCACCACGGCGATGGCGGCTGCTGCCACGTATTCGCCCGGCGTGGATCCGCGGGAGAGCGCCGGCGGCGGGCGGACACCGTCGTCGTCCTCGACGCCGGTGATGGCGACCACCTCGATGGCGCCGCTGCCCCGGACCAGCGAATCGAGCAGGGAGCCCATCAGCAGGTCCCGCCAGCGCGACCGCCGAGTCTTGCCGAGCACGATCCGGGTGACGTTGTGCGCCCGCGCGTAGGAGAGAATCTCCTCGGCGGCGCTCTGTCCGCTCAGCGTGACCGGACGGCCGCCGAGCTGCTCGGCCAGCTCCATGGCACGGAGAATATCCTCCCGCTCTTCGGGACTCAGCCGCTGATCGCGCGGGGTCTCGACATGGACGGCGAGCCACTCGGCATGGATCCGCGCGGCCATGCGGCGCGTCGCGCGAACCAGGCGGGCGGCGCTGACGCTCGGTCCGATGCAGACCAGCAGCCGCTCCCCCGTGGCCCAGGTCTCCCGGATGCCCTGCTCGGCCATGTAGCCGCGCATCTGAGCGTCCACCCGCTCGGCCATGCGGCGAAGGGCCAGCTCCCTGAGCGCGATGAGGTTGCCCTTGCGGAAGAACCGCTCGATCGCGCGGCCGGCCTGCTCCGGCACGTAGACCTTGCCCTCACGCAGCCGCTGCTGCAGCACGTCGGGGGTGACGTCCACCAGCTCGATCTCGTCGGCGCGCTCGAGCACCGAGTCCGGCACGGTCTCACGCACGGTGACGCCGGTGATCTGCGCGACGACGTCGTTCAGACTCTCGAAATGCTGGATGTTGACGGTGGTGTAGACGTTGATGCCGCCGGCGAGCAGCTCCTCGACGTCCTGCCAGCGCTTGGTATGGCGGGAGCCCGGCGCATTGGTGTGGGCCAGCTCGTCCACCACCAGCAGGGCGGGATGGCGGGCCAGGGCAGCGTCGAGATCGAATTCCTCCAGGCGCACCCCGCGGTACTCGATCTCCTTTCGCGGAATGACGTCGAGACCCTCGAGCAGGCGGGCTGTCTCAGCCCTGCCGTGCGTCTCGGCGACGCCGACGACGACGTCGAGGCCCTCCACCCGCTTGGCACGGGCGGCCTCCAACATGGTGAAGGTCTTCCCGACGCCAGGCGAGGCGCCGAGGAACACCTTGAGCTGCCCGCGCCGCTCGCGCGCTTCTTCCGCGCGCACGCGCTGCAGCAGGGCATCGGGGTCCGGCCGCTGTGGGCTCACCGCTCGCTCGCCATGGCGTAAGTGGAGTATACCGAGGCGGCCGCTCAGTAGAGGTATGCGGCCGAGAGTGCGACGGTGACCTGGTCCTGCCGACCGTCGAAGGCCGGCAGGCTCGACCGATCGAATCTCAGCTCCGGCCTGAGAAGGATCCCCTGCCAGCTCCGCACACTGAGTGTCGCGGTGGCGCTGCCGAACCGCTGCCCGGTGTTCGATGGAAACCCGAGCACGCCGCTGGTCCGGGCGCCGTTCCGGTCGTCGACGTAGTCGCCTCGGACCGCCAGCCCCAGCTTGGGTGAGAAGTTCCGCGTGATCCACGCCCCGACCGCCCACCATTCCGCGTCCTTGGTCGGATCGGGGAGGGCCGCGTTGGCCTGCTCTTTTCCGATGTCGCCCTGAACCCAGGCGGTTGTGCCCCGCGCGACTCGGGTGCCGGCCAGGAGCTGGCCGCCGTAACGCTCCGCCGAGGGGTCGGCGGCCTCTTCCGGCCCGACGTAGCCCACCAGCGCGATGGAGGTGCTGTCACGCGGATACCAACCCGCCCGGCCCATGAACGACTTGCGGGCGTTGTTGTCCTTCACCAGGTCCCAGCCGTTGAACACTCGCAGCTGGGCATCGGCGCGCGGGCTGAACTTGTGTTCGATGCTCAGGCCCGTGCCGGTGAAGTTCTCGACGTAGATGAACTGGTTGCCTTCCGACCAGTTCGGGTTGACCACGTCCTCGAGCACCTCGAATCCGAGCAGCGTGGGCATCTTGCCCAGCTTGAACTGGACGCCGTTGCCGTCGTGGGTGGGAACGTTCAGCGTCACGTAGAGCTGTGGGAGGTCGCCTTGGCTCCCGAGATCGAGGCCGGCCGACTTGATGACCGCGGCATTCTGCCCGAACAGCAGCTCGGCATGAACGCCGGAGCTCAGGGTCGCGGGGTTGTAGGGCACGTCGGCTGCGAGCGTCAGCGCGTTGAGCATGAACTCGTTATGGAAACGGTCGTACAGCCGGCCGCTGATCTGGTTACTGCCGCCTCGCGTCGAATAGGTGTAGGAGGCCTCGGCGAAGCCCGACAGCGCGAGCCGGTGGGCCGCCGCACCGGAATCGGCCTGCTGAGCGACGCCGAGGCCGCTGAGCGCCACGCTGGTCGCGAGGACAAGGCCGGCCGTCCTGCCTATCCGGTTTCCCATACGTTTCAACTCGGTGCAGGGGGACGGGGTTCAGGCGAGCCCCAGCGCGTTCAGCGCCAGGTCGATCACCTTGATGCCCACGAACGGCGCGATGAGCCCGCCCAGACCGTACACTAACAGGTTGCGCCGGAGGATCACCGCCGCCGGCGCGGGAGTGTATGGCACGCCCCGCAGGGCGAGCGGGATCAGGGCGACGATGATGAGCGCGTTGAACATGACGCTGCTCAGGATGGCCGAGTGAGGCGAGCCCAGGTGCATTACGTTCAGTACTCCCAGCTCCGGGTACGCGGCGGCGAACATCGCGGGAATGATCGCGAAATACTTGGCCACGTCGTTGGCGATCGAGAACGTCGTGAGCGAGCCCCGTGTCATGAGGAGCTGTTTGCCCACCTCGACGATCTCCAGGAGCTTGGTCGGGTTCGAGTCCAGGTCCACCATGTTGCCCGCCTCGCGGGCGGCCTGGGCGCCGGTATTCATCGCCACGCCCACGTCCGCTTGCGCCAGAGCAGGCGCGTCGTTGGTCCCGTCGCCGGTCATGGCCACCAGCCGACCGGTCTCCTGCTCGCGCCGGATCAGCGCGAGCTTGTCCTCGGGCCTGGCCTCGGCCAGGAAGTCATCGACGCCTGCCTCCGCCGCGATGGCAGCCGCCGTCAGCGCGTTGTCGCCCGTGATCATGACCGTGCGAATACCGAGCTGCCGGAGCTGCTGAAACCGCTCGCGGATGCCGCCCTTGACCATGTCCTTGAGGTGGATGGCCCCGTAGACGCGGGCGGCGCCGTCGCGGCGCTCGGCCACGATCAGTGGCGTGCCCCCCTGGCGCGCGATGCTCTCCACGGCCGCCGCCGTGTCGGGCGGCAGCTCGCCTCCCGAGACGGCGAGCCAGCGGGCGACTGCGTCGGCGGCGCCCTTCCGGATCTGCGCGTCGGCGAGGTTGACGCCGCTCATCCTGGTCGCCGCCGTGAAAGGCACGAAGCTCATGGGCGACTCCGCGTTGCCGCCGACCGGCAGGCCACGCATCCCGAACCGCTCCTTGGCGAGCACCACGATGCTCCGGCCCTCCGGGGTCTCGTCGGCCAGCGAGGCGAGCCGGGCGCGGTCCGCCAGCTCCTCCGGCGCGACGCCCCCCGCAGGGACGAACTCCACCGCTTGACGATTGCCCAGCGTGATCGTGCCGGTCTTGTCGAGCAGAAGGGTGTCCACGTCACCGGCTGCCTCCACCGCGCGCCCGCTCATCGCGATCACGTTACGCTGCATGAGCCGATCCATTCCGGCAATGCCGATGGCGGAGAGGAGGCCGCCGATGGTGGTCGGAATGAGACAGACGAGCAGCGCCACCAGGACCGGCACGCGAAGTGTCACGCCGCTGTAGGTCGCGAACGGACGGAGCATCGTGACCGTCCAGAGGAAGACGATCGTGAGGCCCGAGAGCAGGATCGTGAGGGCGACCTCGTTCGGGGTCTTGCGCCGGCTCGCGCCCTCCACCAGGGCGATGATGCGGTCGACGAAGGTCTCGCCCACATTGACCGTCACCCGCAGCACCAGCCAGTCGGAGACCAGCCGGGTCCCGCCGGTCACCGCCGAGCGTTCGCGGTCCGCCTCGCGAATGACGGGGGCCGACTCGCCGGTGATGGCCGCCTCGTCCACCGAGGCGATGCCCTCCACCACCTCGCCATCGGCCGGGATCAGGTCGCCCGCCTTGACGATCACGTAGTCGCCGCGGCGGAGCTCGGTCGCGAACACCGACAGGTAGTCGAGATGGTCGGCCGGATCGCGGAGCCGCTTGGCCCGGGTTTCGGCACGCGTTGCCCGCAGGGCGTCGGCCTGCACCTTACCGCGGCCCTCGGCCACGGCCTCGGCGAAGTTGGCGAACAGGACGGTGAACCAGAGCCAGATGGCGAGCTGCAGGGTGAAGCCGAGGTCAGGGCCGCCGAGGACCACGTCGCGCAGGCAAACCAGCGTGGTGAGCGCGGCCCCGGTGAGCACCACGAACATCACCGGATTCCGCAGCATGTGCCGCGGACTCAGCTTGTAGCAGGCCTCCCGGATCGCCCGCCGGACGATCGGAGGGTGAAAGAGGGGATGCTTCGCGGGACCCAAGGAGCCTCCCCGGTCCGTGGCGCGGCTAGGGCCGCCGGGGGAACATGCTGTCGAGCGCCAGGTTGAGCTCGAGCACGTTGACCGCAGGATCCCCCAGGATGCCGAGCTGTCGGCCCTGAGTGTGCTCGGCGACCAGCTTGCGGACGGCCGCGGAGTCGGCGCCGCGCTCACGTGCCACGCGGGCGACCTGGAGCATCGCGTTGGCCGGCGAGATATGCGGGTCGAGCCCCGAGGCGGACGCCGTCACCATGTCCGAGGGGATGTGTCCCTTCTCGCCGCCGTCCTCCTTCACTACCCGATCCACCGCCTGGGCGATGAGCGTGTCGGCGAGCTTGCGGTCGGTCGGCCCCTTGTTCGTGCCCCCCGACGCGGTCGCGTCGTAACCCGCGCCCGCGGCCGACGGCCGCGGATGGAAGTAGTAGGGCCGGCTAAAGCCCTGGCCGATGAGCCGGCTCCCGACCGGCTGCCCGTTGCGGACGATGATCGAGCCGTTGGCCTGCCAGGGGAAGAGCAGCTGGGCCAGTGCCGTGACCACACCCGGGTAGACCAGCCCCGTAATGGCGCAGAGCAGGAGGGTGAGCACGACGGCCGGGCGGAGGTGTTCGCGGACCATGATCACACCAGGTGCAGGGAGACGAGGACGACATCGATGACCTTGATCCCGATGAACGGAATGATCACGCCGCCGATGCCGTAGATGATGAAGTTGCGGCGCAGAATCGCGGCCGCGCCCGACGGGCGGTACTGCACGCCCCGGAGCGCCAGCGGGATCAGCGCCATGATGATGAGAGCATTGAACACGACCGCGCTCAGAATGGCTGACGTGGGCGAGTGCAGCCGCATGACGTTGAGGGCGTTGAGCACCGGGTAGGTCGCGGCGAACATCGCCGGGATGATGGCGAAGTACTTGGCGACGTCGTTCGCGATCGAGAACGTGGTCAGCGAGCCGCGCGTGATGAGGAGCTGCTTCCCGATCTCCACCAGCTCGATGAGCTTGGTCGGGTTCGAGTCAAGGTCGATGAGATTGCCGGCTTCCTTGGCCGCCTGGGTCCCCGTGTTCATGGCGAGTCCCACGTCGGCCTGGGCCAGCGCGGGCGCGTCGTTGGTGCCGTCGCCGGTCATGGCGACCAGCCGCCCGCCCCCCTGTTCCTCCCGGATCAGGGCGAGCTTGTGCTCCGGCTTGGCCTCCGCCAGGAAGTCGTCGACGCCGGCCTCGGCCGCGATGGCCGCGGCGGTGAGCGGGTTGTCGCCGGTGATCATCACGGTGCGGATGCCCATCGCGCGGAGCCGGTCGAACCGCTCCTTCATGCCACCCTTGACGATGTCCTTGAGATACACGACTCCGAGGACACGGGTGGTTCCCTGCGTCGCCTCGGCCACCACCAGCGGAGTTCCGCCGGCCCGGGCGATCTGCTCGACCGCCGGCGTGAGCCTGGCCGGCACCTCCGCGCCCATCTGGGTGACCCAGGCGGCGATCGCGTCGGCCGCGCCCTTCCGCACCTGCGTCCCGTCGCTGTTGACCCCGCTCATGCGGGTGGCGGCGGAGAAGGGAATGAAGGTCGGCTGGGCGTGGGCGCCGCCGCCATCGCCTTCCTCCGTCAGCGGGCGGCCCCTCAACCCATACCGCTCCTTCGCGAGCACGACGATGCTCCGGCCCTCGGGCGTCTCGTCGGGCAGGGAGGCGAGCTGGGCGCGGTCGGCCAGCTCCTCCGCCGACACGCCGGGCAGCGGAATGAACTCGACGGCCTGACGGTTGCCCAGCGTGATGGTGCCGGTCTTGTCCAGCAGCAGCGTGTTGACGTCGCCCGCGGCCTCCACCGCGCGGCCGCTGGTGGCCACGATGTTGTGCTGAATGACCCGGTCCATGCCCGCGATGCCGATGGCGGAGAGCAGGCCCCCGATGGTGGTGGGAATGAGGCACACGAGCAGCGCGATGAGGATCGGCACCGCCACCGGACCGCCGCTGTAGGCCGCGAGCGGCTGCAGCGTGGCGATGGCCAGCAGGAACACGATGGTGAGCCCGGACAGCAGGATCGTGAGCGCGATCTCGTTGGGGGTCTTCTGGCGGGAGGCGCCCTCGACCAGCGCGATCATCCGATCGAGGAACGTGTGCCCCGGTTCCGCCGTGATCTTCACGATAAGCTGGTCGGACAGCACCTTGGTGCCGCCGGTGACGGCCGAGCGATCGCCGCCGGACTCGCGGATGACGGGCGCCGATTCGCCGGTGATGGCCGACTCGTCCACTGAGGCGACGCCCTCAATGACCTCCCCGTCGCCGGGGATCACGTCACCCGGGCGACACAGCACCAGATCGCCGGCCCGCAAGTCACCCGACGAGACGGACTCGAACCGGGAAACGTCGCGCCGATCCTGGAGCCGCTTGGCCACCGTCGTCCGGCGGGTCTTCCGCAGCTCATCCGCCTGCGCCTTGCCGCGCCCTTCCGCCATGGCCTCGGCGAAGTTGGCGAACAGGACCGTGAACCAGAGCCAGAGCGCGAGCTGGGTCAGGAAGCCGAGGTCAGAGCCTCCGGTGGCCAGGTCATGGATCAGCGCGACGGTGGTGAACACGCTGCCCACCAGCACCACGAACATGACCGGGTTCCGGACCATGTGCGCCGGCGCGAGCTTCACGAACGAGTCTCGGAGAGCTCGCTTGACGATGGGCGGGTCGAACAGCGGTCGTCTGGTGACGGCCATCTAGAAGAGCCTCCCGCTCTGCATCAGCAGGTGCTCGACGATCGGGCCGAGCGACCAGGCCGGGAAGAACGTGAGGGCGCCCACGATCACGATGACGCTGATGAGGAGCACAACGAACAGCGGGGTGGTCACCGGAAACGTTCCGGCCGACTCGGGCGCGATCTTCTTCTCGGCCAGGAACCCCGCTGCCGCCAGCATGGGGACCTGCATGGCGAAGCGGCCGACCAGCGTCGCGAAGCCGAACATGGTGTTGTAGTAGTACGTCGAGCCGGTGAGGCCGGCGAAGGCGCTGCCGTTGTTGGCGGGGGTCGAGGTGAAGGCGTACAGGATCTCGGTGAGCCCGTGCGGCCCCGCGTTGTTGAGGCCCTTGAGCCCCGTCGGTAGCACGACCGAGAGGCCGGTGGCCACCAGGATGACCAGCGGGAACACCAGCACGTAGAGCATGACCATCCGCACTTCCCGGCTCTCGACCTTCTTGCCGAGATACTCCGGCGTGCGGCCCACCATGAGCCCGGCGATGAACACCGTGAGCAGCACCATCATCAGCATGCCGTAGAGGCCTGCACCCACGCCGCCGAAGATGAGCTCGCCCATCTGCATGTTGACCAGCGGGACCATGCCGCCGATCGGCGTGAACGAATCGTGCATGCTGTTGACGCAGCCGCACGAGGCGTCCGTCGTGACAGTGGCGTAGAGGGCCGAGTTCACGATCCCGAACCGGACCTCCTTGCCCTCCATGTTGCCGCCGGGCTGGGTGGCGGAGGCGACCACGTCGACGCCGCGGGCGGCGTGGATCGGGTTGCCGCGGGCCTCGGCCCAATAGGCCGTTGCCGCGCCGGCGAAGAACATGATGTACATCGTCGCCCAGAGCGCCCATCCGTGGGCCTGCTTCTTCACCATGTGCCCGAAGGTCCACGTCAGCCCGCCGGAGATCAGGAAGATCTCGAGCATCTGCAGGAAGTTCGTGAGCGGCGTCGGGTTCTCGAACGCGTGGGCCGAGTTGGCGTTGAAGAAGCCGCCCCCGTTGGTGCCGACCTCCTTGATGGCTTCCTGACTGGCGACGGGCCCCATCGCGATCGTCTGCTTGGCGCCCTCGAGCGTGTGCACGTCGAGGTAGCGCGAGAAGTTCTGGATCGATCCCTGCTGCACGTGGATCAGCGCGAACAGCAGCGCCATCGGCAGGAAGAGATACAGCGTCCCGCGCACCAGGTCGGCCCAGAAGTTCCCCAGTCGGCCGGCGGAGCGCCGCGCGATACCCCGCACCAGCGCGATGGCCACGGCCATGCCGGCCGCGGCGGAGACGAAGTTATGGAAGGCGAGCTGGCTCATCTGCGAGAAGTACGACATGGTCTGCTCGCCCGCGTACGACTGCCAGTTGGTGTTCGTGGTGAACGAGGCCGCGGTCTCGAAGGCCTGGCGGTCGGCCACGGCCGGGAGGTGCTGCGGATTGAACGGCAGCACGTGCTGGAGGCGGAGCACCAGGTACGTGAGCAGCATCGAGACTGCGCTGAAGATCAGCATCGCGGCGGCGTACTCGGTCCAGTGCTGGTCCTTCTCCGGATCGACCCCGGCGAGGCGATAGAGCAAGCGCTCGACCGGCCTGAGCCAGATCAGCGAGCCCTCGTAGACCTTGACGATGTAGACGCCCACCGGTTTGGTGAGCGCGAGCAGCACCACCGAGTAGAGCGCGATCTGCAGCCACCCGTTGGCCGTCATGTCAGAACTTCTCCGGACGGAGCATGCTGTAGCACAGGTAGACGAGCAGGGCGACCGAGATCAGGCCGCCGATCCAGTTCTCCGCGGTCATGGGATTCGGTCCTCGCGATGTTCGGCGTCGTGCCCCAGGCGCTCGCACGCCCGGACGTAGGCGAGCATGAGGCCGAAGAAGGCCACGGTGCCGATGACGTACACCACGTCGAGCATGGGTCGTCCCTCCAGCATGGTCGATCCTGCAACGGTGGCGATGAAGCTACCGGCGCCCGTGTCAGGGTGGGGTATTGATGGCTCGGCGGGGCATCAGGAAATCGTAAAGGCGCGCGGGGCGGGTCAACCGACGCTATCGTACAACGATGTCAGGGCAGGGCTGCTGCCGACCCGACGACCTCTTCATCGTCCGAGGCCATGCGCGCAATCATCTATCAAGGAGCCGGTGGCCCCGAGGTCATCACCATCGGCGAGGTACCCAAGCCCGAGGTCCGTCCCGGCCACATCCGGGTCCGGGTGCACGCTGCCGGTCTCAACCGCGCGGACCTCATCCAACGGCGAGGGCAGTATGCGGCTCCGCCCGGGTGGCCGGCCGACATTCCGGGACTTGAGTACGCGGGCGAGGTCGAGGCGGTGCGAGGCGTCACCCGCTGGAAGCCGGGCGATCGAGTGATGGGTCTGGTCGGGGGTGGCGCTCAGGCGGAGCTGGTGACGGTGCATCAGGACGAGGCGCTGGCGATCCCCGAGAGCCTGTCCTACGCGGAGGCCGCGGCGATCCCCGAAGCCTTCCTCACCGCCTACGACGCGCTGGTGACGCGTGGCCGGCTGGGCGCGGGCGAGCGGGTCCTGATCCACGCGGTAGGCAGCGGAGTCGGCACCGCGGCGGCGCAGATCGCCAAGCACCTGGGCGCTACCGTGCTCGGCACCTCACGCAGTCCAGAGAAGCTGGCGCGCGCGCTGGTGTACGGGCTGGACCACGGCATCGACACGTCGCACGGGTCGTTCCGCGAAGCCGTGGGTGAGCCGGTACACGTGGTGGTCGACGTGCTGGGCGGCGCCGCCTTCGCCGACAATCTGGCCGTGCTCGCCCCACGGGGCCGGCTCATCCTGCTGGGCTTTCTCGCCGGCAGCCGCGTGAGCGGCGATCTCGGCCCGATCCTGCGCAAGCGGCTCGAAGTGATCGGCACCGTCATGCGCACCCGCGGGTCGGACGAGCGCATCCCGCTGGTGCGTGAGTTCGCCGAGCGCATGCTGCCGCTGTTCGACCAGCGCATCGAGCACGCGGCGCCGCTTCGCCCCGTCCTCGAGCGTACGTACCCCATGGCCGAACTGGCCGACGCGCACCGGGCGCTCGAGAGCAACGAGACATTCGGCAAGGTCGTCGTGACCTGGTGAGGCGAGGGTAGAAATGGCGCCTGCGGGGCCGTTCGGTCACGGCCAGATTGGCCGCCCGCTGCCGGGCGTCCGATTTCAGGGGCTCGCCGAGTGGTCCGGGATGTGCACATCTCCTCACTCGACCGACGTTGCACTTTGACGCCGGCGTGACGGGTTTCTTCGAGGAGGTTTTGTATGTCCCGCACTTCCAGCGCGGCGCTGGTAGCCGCGCTTGCTCTAACCGTGACGTCGCTGGCCCGGGCGCAGCAGCCAGCCGACACCGCGGCCCACCATCCCAAGCCATCGCCCACGTCGGACTTGCGCAAGGACCAGCGAGCCATTGCCGCCGACAGCACCCGGGCCGCGCATGACATCGCCATTCGCGATTCGCTCCGCGCCAAGGATGCGAGCGACCGCGCCAAGATCCCCGTCGATGACGCGCGCATCGACACCATCAAGACGAAGCTCGCCCGCGACCGAAAGGCCAAGCCGGCCGACCCGGCGGCGGTCCGGCAAGACCTCGCCGACCTCAAGCAGGCGAGAAATACCCACGACCAGGACCTGGACCGGCTCAAGCACGATCGCGCCGAGCTGGCGAAGGTCGTAAAGCGGCTGGACGCCCAGGCGGATGCCGAGACCGCGGCCCGCAAGGATGCGCGGGCGGACCACGCTGCCCGTGCGCGGGCCGACTCGATACAGGACGCGCGGGCGATGAAGCACAAGCACTGACCCGCGCCGTAGCCTGCAGTACCGGCGCTCCGCCCCACGACCGGCCTCATGGTCGTGGGGCCGGCGCCCCTGAAGGAGGCGTACGATGGTTCGATCCTGTTCCGTTGCGCTGACGGCCATGCTGGTCGTCGGCGCAACGTCGCTCGCCAAGGCCCAGGCCACCGGCGGCAGCACGGCCGGCGCGGACTCGGCGGTGCTACCCCGGGCCGATACCTCGGCCCTGGCGCGCGATATGGCGATGGAAGACTCGGCCCGGGTGATGGTGGCGCAGGATGACAGCGAGACCCAGTCGGATCAGGCGCGGCTGGACTCGGTGCAGTCCCTGCTCGGGCGCGATGATAAGATGACCCCGCCCGCCAAGACGGCGGTGGCGCAGGATAAGGCCGCGGTGTCCGCGAGCGAGCGCGCGCTCCAACGTGATGCCAAGCGCGCCAAGCAGGAGCGGTCGCAGCTGGCGTCGATCGAGAAGGCGGTCAAGCAGGAGCAGGCGCTGGAGAAGAAGCTGGCGCACTCCGCG
>DATEJD010000025.1:0-6396 GCA_035278325.1 Gemmatimonadales bacterium
AACGTCATCAACCTTCCGGTCAACGCCGGCCTCACCGCCATCGGTAGGGTGACGCTGAGCGGCAACTCCACCGTGAGCGGGTACGATCAGACCCCGTCCGGCTGGTCGGCCGCCGGCGTGAGCTGCCCGCCGCTCGACAGCGTGGCCGGCGTGCGCTTCAACGGGACGCTGACCCAGCAGGGTTCGGCTACCCTGAACGGCGACCCCGCGCGCAATAACGACAACACGCTCAACTCGAGCAACATTTTCGGCACCAACAGCTTCGATCAGCTGAAGGCGATGGCCACGCTCATCCTTACCAGCGACATCAGCGGCCTGGCCCCGGCGACGACGGGGACTCCGGCGCGGTGCAATACGTCGGTGCAGAGCAACTGGGGCGCCCCCGAGGACGCCACCAACGCCTGCTTCACGTACTTCCCGATCATCTACCACAACGGCGACCTGAGTATCTCGGGAACCGGCTCTGGGCAGGGCATCCTGCTGGTGGAAGGCAATCTGAACGTGCAGGGCCGGATCGACTTCTACGGTCCAGTCATCGTTACCGGCGGCGTGAACATCCGCGGCACCGGGAGCGACGACGTCAAGTTCTACGGCGGGGTCATGGCCCAGGACGTCACACTGGACGACAGCCGACTCACCGGTAACGCCACGGTGAACTACAGCTCGTGCGCCATCAAGCGGGCGCTCCAGGGGTCGGCCAAGCCGATTGCCCTGAACGAGCGGAGCTGGGTCCAGCTCTACCAGTAGACGGGCCGCCGGCTCCTTAGGCCCCGGCGTGCGGGGCATTCGGAGGCGCGTCGCTACTGCGCCTCCGGTGCCCCCCCTCCCGTACCTGCAAGTGCTTGCAGCATATGCCAAAATTCTCGCGGTCCCGCATCCCGAGAAAGCGCTTGCGAAAGAGAAGAAGCCACCCCGTCCGCTGGCTGCAGGCGATCGGTCGGTCCCGCAATAAAACGCTTCACTCCAACAACTTGTCAGTGTGCAATTTGTGTGGCACATCGGTTGCCCTCATCGGCGCGGACTACCCTCATGCCCCGGCGCCGCTGAGTGATCCGGAGCAGTGCAGCAGGCTTGAGTCACCTCTCAAACAAGCGGACTCGTATGGGACTCTTCGGGCGCAATCCGACGACGGTCGGCCTGGACATCGGCAGCGGCCTCATCAAGCTCGTCGCGATCTCCCACGGCTCGGGCGGGCCGGTCCTCACCAAGGTCGCATTCACCTCGGTGGTGAACGACGCCATCGTCGAGGGCGAAGTCATGGACCCCGGCATCGTCGCCGAGGCGATCAAGGGGCTCATGGCCTCCGCCGGAATCAAGTCGAAGAAGATCGTCACCGCCGTGGGCGGCCGTGACGTGATCATCAAGAAGATCTCCATGGACCGGATGAAGGAGGCCGAGGCCCGCGAGGTCATTCGCTGGGAGGCCGAGCAGCACGTGCCATTCGACATGGACAACGTGGAGCTCGACTTCCAGATCCTCGATCCCGAGGCCGACGGGCTCCAGATGACAGTGCTGCTGGTGGCGGCCAAGCGGGAGCTGGTCGAGCACAAGCTCACGCTGCTGTCCGACGTCGGTCTCGAGGCCAGCGTCGTGGACGTGGACGCCTTCGCGCTGCACAACGCGTTCGAGGTGAACTATCCCGAGGCCATGCACGGCGTGGTCGGGTTGATCAACATCGGGCACGAGACCACCAACATCAACATCCTGGACGAAGGCGTGCCGGTGCTCACCCGGGACATCCCGGTCGGCACTCGCCGCTTCAAGGAAGATCTGCAGCGCGAGCGCGGCCTCTCGGCCGACGAAGCCGACGCGGTGCTCAAGGGCGCCGACGCCAACGAGGCGCTGGACCCGCTGCTCGAGTCGCGCGGCGAGGAGATCGCGGTCGGCGTCGAGCGGGCCGCGGCGTTCCTCCAGAGCGCCAGCCGGTCTGCCGGCGGCATCTCGCGGATCTTCACGACGGGTGGTGGCGCGCGCATCCCGCGCCTCAACAAGGCGCTCTCGGATCGGTTGCGCATTCCGGTCCAGCTGGCCAACCCGATCGAGAAGCTCCAGGTGGCCGACGGCGTGTTCGACCAGATGCCGGTCGACGAGGTCGCGCCGCTCCTGATGCTCCCGATCGGCCTCGCGCTGCGCAGCGCCGCGTAACTCCGACCCTGGGACCCGACGACCCATGATCACCGTCAATCTCCGCCCCGACCTCAAGCGCAAGCGCCCCCGGAAGTCCTTCGCAGGCGCGTTTGGAGGCATTCGCGGGCTGGGCAGCAAGATCAAGGACCCGCTTCTGCTCGTCGCCGTCCTGGCCTGGGTCGGCGTGCTCGGCTGGCTCGGCTTCGTTTTCATCGGCACTGCCCGCGAGCTCAGCGCGCTGACGCCCCAGCTCGAGCAGAGCCGCGCCGAGAACAAGCGGTTCAAGGCGTTCCTCGCCGAGAAGCGGCATCAGGAAAAAGTGCGGGACTCGCTGGTCGCCCAGATCTCGACCATCCGCACGGTGGATGGCGACCGCTACGTCTGGCCGCACCTGCTCGACGAGGTCACCCGGGCGCTCCCGCCCTACACCTGGCTGGTGGACATGGGACCGGCAGGGGGGGCGCGCACGTCTACGAGCCCGGCGCCGGCCGCTCCCGCGGCCGCCGCCGGTGCCAAGCCCGACACCACGAAGTCGCAGGCGCCCCCGCCCGTCCAGTTCGAGCTGAACGGCCGCACGGTGGATATCCAGGCCTACACCCGGTTCCTGCGCCAGCTCGAGGCGTCGCCGTGGATCACCGACGTCACGCCGGTGTCGGCCCAGACGGTCGTGGAGAAGGAGCGCCCGGTCACGGCGTTCACCATCCGGGCCACGTTCCGCATGGCGGACTCAGCCTACATCAAGACGGTCCCCCTCAGCCAGTCGGTGAGGTAACGGCGCCATGGCCTCTCTCACTTCCCAGAAGTCCGCGCCGATCCTGGCCGCGCTGCTCGCCGGCCTGGTGGGCTACATCGGCTACACGGGCGCGGTCCTCGATGCGGCCGGGCTCTCCGGCATGCAGGCGCGCCAGGAGCAGATCGTGGCGATGAAGGACACCATCGCCCGGCTCGATGCCGCCACCGACAGCGCCAAGAAGGAGCTCGCGAAGGGTACCGTCGAGGATCTGCGCAAGCGGCTCGATACCTACCGCGGCAGCCTCGCCCTCCTGCGCCGGCTGGTGCCGGAGCGCAACGAGGTGCCCAATCTGCTGGATGACATTTCCACCCGGAGCAAAATCCGGGGCGTGACGCTGTCGCAGGTGGTGCCGCTGCCGGCCGAGGCCGGGCCAGTGCCGTTCGACACCTACAAGTACAACATGTCCGTGATCGGGCACTACGATAACATCGGCCAGTTCCTCGCCGATGTCGCGAGCCTGCAGCGGATCATCGTCCCGTACGACCTGCAGGTCTCCGCGGCCAACCAGGGCGCGGCCAAGGCGCTGGGCGACACCAGCGGCTCGCTGCTCGAGGCCAAGTTCCAGGTTCGCACGTTCGTCAAGTCGACCAGCCCGGAGGGAGAGGCCAGTGGCTCGTAACGCGTGGTTCGGGGTCGCGCTGCTCGGCTGCACGGCCATCGTTGGCTGCGGGGGAGAAGCCGCCGTGGCCGACGCCGCGGCGGAAGCCAAGGCCGCGGCGGTCGCTCAGGCGCAGGTCGCCAGGGTGCGCAAGCGCACCGACAGCCTCGCCCAGGCGCGCGACCAGCACATCGCCGCCGCGTCCGAAGCCGCGACGGTCGCCGCGCCGGCCGCCGATCCGACTGCTCAAGCCAGCCTCGCGGCCACGCCCACGCCTCGGCCGGCGGGCGCCGACAGCCTCCAGCCGGTCGTCGAATCCGCCGTTGCCGACTCGGTCCAGCGCGCGAGAGAAATCGAGGTCATGCGCGAGACGTTCGCCTACGCGGGCGGCACCCGCGATCCGTTCACGTCCCTCATCAACAAGGACAACAGCGGCATCGAAATCGGCAACCTCGACCTGGTCGGCGTCTACCTGGATCTCGCGACGCCCTCGAACAACGTCATCGTCCTGCGCGAGAAGGGGACGGACGGGAAGCGCCACAAGATGCGGGTCGGAGATCAGCTCGGCCGCTCGCGGCTGGTGCAGATCCGCGCCCGTGAAGCCGTGTTCATGATCGCAGACTTCGGGTACGAGCGCCAAGAAACTCTCTCGCTGCGCAAGCAGGAGGTCGAGACGCCATGACGGGCATGTATCGCTGGATGCTGGTTGCCATGCTGGTCCCCTCGCCGCTGCTGGGGGCGAGCCTCGGGACCGCGACTCCACTGCGGGCGGAGGCGCCCGGCAGCGGAGAGGTGACCGCAGTGAGCCTGGCGCCGGCCGCCGGCAAGACCGAGCTGGTCGTCGCGGTGAAGGGCGCCGTCGACGTGCGCGACTTCCTCCTCAACTCGCCCGACCGGCTGGTGCTCGATGTGGTGGGCGCCACCCTGGGCAGCACCACCGCGAGCCTGTACGACGGGGTCAAGCGCGGCAACGTGGTGAACCTGCGATACTCGCAGTTCCGCCCCGATGTCGTTCGCATCGTGGTGGACCTCGACGGGCCGCAGACCTACAAGGTCACCCGGAGCGACAACGCCGTCCGCGTGAGCTTCGACTCGGGCGATGGGTTCCAAGCCTGGTCGTCCACCAGCAGCGCCACCGCCTCGGCCGCGCTGGCCTCCGCCGACGCCGACGAGCAGGCCGCTCCGGTTCCGGCTCCGGCCCCGTCGCGCCGCAAGCCCGAAGTGGCGGTGCGGACGGCTGCCATGCTCACCCGCGCCGATGAGCCGCGCATCACGGTCACCTGGGATCGCGCCAGCATCGCCGACGTGGTGGCCGGTTTCGCCGCCTTCAGCGGCCGCACCATCATCCTCGGCAAGGACGTGAAGGGCGAGGTCAACGCCGAGATCAAGAATCAGCCGTGGCCGCAGGCGTTCCAGGCCGTCCTGGCCACCCAGGGTCTCTCCGCCCAGGAGATGCCGGGCGGCATCATCCGGGTGGACGCGCCGGCCGCGCTCGCCGCCCTCGATTCGCTCGAGCCGCTCGAGACCAGCATCGTCCGGATCAACTACGCCCAGGCCGCCTCGCTCGCCAAGACGGTCGAAAGCATCCTGACCAAGAACCGCGGCCGCGTCGTGGCCGACACTGGCTCCAACGCGCTCATTCTGACCGAGACCCGGAGCCGGATCCAGAGCGTCACCGATTTCGTGCGCGGGCTCGACGTGCGCACGCCCCAGCTCTCGATCCAGGCCAAGATCATCTTCGTCGACCGGACTGACATCGAGCAGCTCGGCCTCAAGTACGATCTGGGCAGCAAGTCCCAGTTCTTCAACAAGCTGGTGCAGCGCTGCTGCGATCCGACCACGGGTGACCCCTACAAGCCCGAGGTCAACGTCATCGACCTTGGCGGCAGCTCGATCTCCGCCATCGGCAACGCCGACGCGACCATCACCGGCTCCGCGCTCGACCTGGTGTTCTCGACCGCCATCGGCGGCTTCAGCCTCACCAGCTTCCTGAGCGCGCTCGAGCGGACCGATCTGGCCGACATCCAGGCCGAGCCGGTCATCTCGACGCTGGACAACCGCCAGGCGGACATCCTCGTGGGTGAGGAGACGCCGGTCCGCGTGATCGACGCGAACTCCAGCTCCAACGGTACCGCCCGCGCCAACGTGCAGTTCAAGGAGACCGGTATCCGCCTCACGGTCACCCCGCACGTGACCAACAACCGCCAGGTGCTGATGCAGCTCCACACGGAGCGGTCGGCCATCCAGCCGCTGGCCGCGGCCGACCTCGGCTTCATCTTCCAGAAGCAGAAGGCCGACAACCAGCTCCTGGTCGAGGACGGGGAGACGGCGGTCATCGGCGGCCTGACGGTCACCCAGGTCACCAAGACCAAGACGGGCATCCCGCTCCTGGGCAGCCTTCCGATCGTCGGCAAGCTGTTCAGCTTCAGCAACGATCAGGAAAATCGGCGCGACCTCATTATCTTGGTCACGCCCCGGATCACCGACGACGGCGCCTCGGACCAGCAGTAGCCGCTCGCGCGGCAGGACTGAGCACCCGACGGGAACGAGCCCGGCGCAGGCCGGGCTCGTTCGTTTGCGGCGAGCGTGAGCTGGATCTAGAGTCACCCTGAGCGAAGCGAAGGGGGCATACCCGAACGCATGGCCCCTTCGCTTCGCTCAGGGTGACTCAGGATGACCCAGGAGGACCCCGGATGCCCCTGCGATTCACCACCGCCGGCGAGTCTCACGGCAAGGCGCTGGTCGCCCTGGTCGAAGGGCTCCCCGCCGGCGTGCCCGTCAGCGCCGAGTGGGTGGATCGCGACCTGCTCCGGCGGATGCAGGGCTATGGCCGCGGCGCCCGCATGAAGATCGAGCAGGACCGGGTCGAGTGGCTGTC
>DATEJD010000026.1:0-6136 GCA_035278325.1 Gemmatimonadales bacterium
CGGCGAGCGCGCCGCTAGCGGCGGCCTTACTATTCACCCCTGACTGGACCCTGGTCGGAGACTATGGCGAGCACGACGATTTCCCCGAAAGACGTAAGCGAGCTCCGGCAGCGCACTGGCGCCGGCATGATGGATTGCAAGCGGGCCCTCGAAGAGGCCGGCGGCGACATGGACAAGGCGGCCGAGATCCTCCGCAAGAAGGGGATCGCCAAGGCCGAGAAGCGCGCCGGCCGCACCGCCTCCCAGGGCATCGTGCTGAGCTACATCCACCACAACCATCAGGTCGGGGTACTGGTGGAGCTCAACAGCGAGACCGACTTCGTGGCCCGGAACGAGTCCTTCCGCGAGCTGGCGCGCGAGATCGCGATTCACATCGCGTCCGCCGATCCGATCGGCGTGTCGGCCTCCGACATTCCGCAGGACCTGCTGGACCGCGAGCGCCGTATCGCGGAGGAGCAGGTGGCGGCCGAGGGCAAGCCGGAGAACGTCCGGGCCAAGATCGTGGAGGGCAAGCTCAAGAAGTTCATCGCCGAGCGCACCCTGCTCGAGCAGCCGTTCGTGAAGGACGATTCCAAGACCGTCGGCGATCTGGTGAAGGAGGCGTCGGGCAAGCTGGGCGAGGTCGTCACCGTCCGGCGGTTCGCCCGGTTCCAGGTCGGAGCCGCCTGATGGGCCTCGCCTACACCCGCGCCCTGCTCAAGATCTCGGGCGAGGCGCTGGGTGGCGAGAAGGCGTCCGGCCTCGACTTCCACATCGTCGAGGCGTTCGCGGAAGAGATCAAGGCGGTGCACGCCCTCGGCGTGCACCTGGCCCTGGTGGTCGGCGGTGGCAACATCATCCGGGGGGCGACGGCCAGCCGAGAAGGGCTGGATCGCGTCTCGGCCGATTACATGGGCATGCTGGCCACGGTCATCAATGCCCTGGCCCTCCAGGACGTGCTGGAGAAGATCGGGGTGGACACGCGGGTCATGACCGCCATCCGTATGGAGTCGGTGGCCGAGCCGTACATCCGGCGGCGGGCCATCCGGCACCTCGAGAAGGGCCGGCTCATCATCTTCGCCGCGGGCACCGGCAATCCCTTCTTCTCCACTGACACGGCCGGCGTCCTTCGCGCCCTTGAGATCGAGGCGCAGGTGATCCTCAAGGCCACCAACGTGGACGGCGTCTACACCGGCGATCCGCGGAGCGATCCCTCGGCGACGTTCATCCCCGAGCTCACCTATCAGGAAGCCATCGTCAAGAACTACGCGGTCATGGATGCCAACGCCTTCGGCCTGTGCAAGGCCAACCAGCTGCCCATCGTAGTCTTCAACATCAACCAGCCCGGTGCCATTTCCCGAGTGCTGCGGGGCGACCGGGTAGGGACCCTCGTCCGATGAGTACCATTCCCGAGCTCACCAAGCATGCCCGCGAGCTGATGCACAAGGCGGTGGAGAGCACCAAGCGCGAGTTCAGCGGCATCCGGAGCGGGAAGGCCAGCACCTCGCTGCTCGACATCGTGCGGGTCGAGGCGTATGGCAATCCGATGGCGCTCAACCAGGTGGCCATGGTCGCCGCGCCCGAGCCCCGGCTGCTCACGGTCCAGCCGTTCGACAAGTCGCTGACGCACGCCATCGAGAAGGCCATTCGCGACTCGGACCTGGGCCTCAATCCGGCCACCCAGGGCAACCTGATCCGGGTGCCGCTCCCCGCGCTCTCCGAGGAGCGGCGGAAGGAGCTGGTCAAGGTGGTGCACAAGCTGGCCGAGGAAGGCCGGATCGCGGTGCGGCACGCCCGCACCGAGACGATGAGCAAGATCAAGAAGCTCGAGAAAGTGTCCGAGGACGACAAGGCGCGGGCCGAGAAGGACGTCCAGAAGCTCACCGACGAGCACATCAAGCAGATCGATGGGCTGATCCACTCCAAAGAAGCCGAGATCATGGAAGTCTGAGCGGATGAGCGACGACCTCCTCCGTCGGATCCACGCGCACGGCTCGGTCCCGACCCACATCGCCGTCATCATGGACGGCAACGGCCGCTGGGCCAAGGGCCGGGCTCTGCCTCGGCCCCTCGGGCATCACGCGGGCATGCGTGCGGTGCGCGAGGTGATCCAGGGCTGCCTCGACGCCGATGTAGGTGTGCTCAGCCTGTTCGCCTTCAGCCAGGAGAACTGGCAGCGTCCCGCCGGCGAGATCGACGCGCTGATGAGCCTGCTCGAGGAGTACATCGCGCGCGAGGTGGACAACCTGCGCGAACAGCGCGTGGAGGTGCGCATCCTGGGCGATCTCGCGCGCCTCACCCCGGCGGCCCGACGGGCGGTGGACCGGGTGATGGCCGAGACCGAGGGCGGCAGCGAGCTCGCGCTCAACCTGTGCATCTCGTACAGCAGCCGGGCCGAGATCGCCCGCGCGGCGCGGCAGCTCGCCGAGGACGCGTTGGCGGGCCGCCTCGATCCCGCCGAGATCGACGAGGAGGCGGTGGCGCGCCGGCTCTATACCGCGCCGTGGCCCGATCCCGATCTGCTGATCCGCACCTCGGGCGAGATGCGGATCTCCAACTTCCTGCTTTGGCAGCTGGCCTATGCCGAGCTGTATGTGACTCCCGTCCTGTGGCCCGATTTTACCCGCCGCCACCTGTTCGAAGCCATCCTGGAATTTCAGCGGCGCGACCGCCGGTTCGGGCGCGTCCCGGTCTGATGGACGCCAATCTGGTCCGGCGAGTTGGATTCGCCGTGGTGGCGATTCCGCTGGCGCTGGGCATCGTCTGGTACGGCGGCCTGCCGTTGGCGCTCCTGCTCGCCGCGGCGGGCGCGCTGGCCACGCGGGAGCTGTTTGATCTGGCGGAGCGGGGCGAGGTCCGGCCCGCGCGCGTGCTCGGGGTGCTGAGCGCGGCGGCGGTGGCACCGCTCACCTACGCCACGATCGCCAGCGAGGACGTGCGCGCGATCATGGCCGAGGCCTGGCCCTACGCCGCCGGGCTCTGGCTCCTGGCTGTGCTGCTCTGGGGGCTCGCGGCGCGCGGGCCCGGCGAGCGGCCGCTCGAAGCGGTGGGGGTCACGGTCCTGGCCGTCGCCTATACGGCGGGGCTCCCCGCCTTCCTGCTCGCCATCCGCCACAGCGGATTCGAGCGGCGGAGCTGGGCGGGGGCCTGGCTGGTGTTCTTTCCTCTCGTCGTCACCTGGGTGGTGGACACCGCGGCCATGTTCGGCGGCCGGGCGATCGGCGGGCCGAAGCTCGCCCCGACGGTGAGCCCGGGCAAGACTCGGTCGGGCAGCCTGGCGGGCATCCTGGGCGGTCTCGTCGTGGCGCCGCTGTTCGCCTGGGTGGTGTTCCCGCGGGTGGGCCTCGGCATCCCGCTCTGGCAGCTCGTGGCCATTGCCGCCGTGCTCGGCGTGATCGGGCAGGCGGGAGATCTCGCCGAATCGCTGTTCAAGCGCGAGGCGGGAGTAAAGGATTCGAGTCACCTCATTCCCGGACATGGCGGCGTGCTGGACCGACTGGACTCGCTCTACTTCGTGGTGCCGGCCGCCGCCGCCATGTACCGGGTGTTCGGGATCATCCGATGAGCGCACGGGGCGTCGCCGTCCTCGGCTCCACCGGCTCGATCGGGCGCAGCACCCTCGCCGTCCTCCGTCGCCAGGCCGGCCACTTCCGGGTGGTGGCGCTCACCGCCGGGAAGAACGTCGAGGCGTTCGACGCGCAGGTTCGCGAGTGGCGCCCGGCATTCGCCGGTGTGGCGTCCGCGACCAACGGCACGACCTATCCCAGCGGGCCCGACGTGCTGCTGCAGGCGGCCACCCACCCCGACGTCGACGTGGTGGTCAACGCGGTCGTCGGGGCGGCCGGGCTGGACGCGACGCTGGCGGCGCTCCGGGCGGGCAAGCGGGTCGCGCTCGCCAACAAGGAGACGCTGGTCATGGCCGGCGACCTGGTAGCCCAGGCCGCCTGCGCCGGCGGCGGTGAGCTGGTGCCGGTGGATTCCGAGCACAGCGCCGTGCTCCAGTGCGTAACCGGGCGGGACGCGGGTCTCTGCCGTCTCATCATCACCTGCTCGGGCGGTCCATTCCGGGAGTGGCCGGCTGATCGGGTGCGGACCGCCACCGTCGACGAGGCGCTGCGGCACCCCACCTGGCAGATGGGCAGCAAGATCACGGTGGACAGCGCCACCCTGGCCAACAAGGCGCTCGAGCTGATCGAGGCCCACCACCTGTTCGGGCTGTCCTACGACGCGCTCGAGGTGGTGGTGCACCCGCAGAGCATCGTGCACGCGTTCGTGGAGTTCTGCGACGGCAGCGTCATCGCCCAGCTCGGATTTCCCTCGATGGAGCTGCCGATCCTCTACGCGCTCACCCATCCGTCCCGCCTGCCGGACGACGGGGTCCGGCGGTTCGATCCCGTCGCCGCCGGCACGCTGAGCTTCGAGCCGGTGCGGACCGACGTGTTCCGGGCGCTCGGGGCGGGCATCGCGGCCGGCCGAGCCGGCGGCATCTCTCCTGCGGTGTTCAACGCCGCCAATGAGGTGGCCGTGGCGGCCTTCCTGGCGGGCGAGGTACCGTTCGGGCGGATCAGTGAGATCATTGAAGGGGTTCTGGACGACCATCGGCCCGGTCCGGCCACCAGCCTGGCGGTGGTCCGCGAGGCCGACCAGTGGGCGCGCAGTCGGGCGCGCGACTATGTGAGGCGTACGTGAGGTTCCCGTGCTGACGCTGGTATCTCTGATCGTGGTGCTGGGCGTGCTGGTCTTCGTCCACGAGGCCGGCCATTTCATCGCCGCCAAGTGGGCGGGGATCTACGTCCATCGTTTCTCGCTCGGCCTCGGCTCGCCGATTCCGTGGCTTACAACCCGGCGGGGCGAGACCGAGTATTCGATCTCGTGGCTGCCCTTGGGCGGCTACGTGAAGATGGCCAGCCGGGAGGAGGACGCCTCCAGCAGCGCGCTCGAGGGCGGACGGCCGGAGGTCGTCGTGCCGCCCGACCGGATGTTCGAGGCCAAGCCGGTGTGGGTGCGGATGGTCGTGATCCTCGCGGGGGTCACGATGAACGCCGTGTTCGCCTGGCTCCTGTTCACGTTCCTGGCGGTCAAGAATGGCCGCCAGATCGATCCGGTCACGACGGTGGGCCGGGTGGTGGACGAGCTGCTCCCACCCGAGGCCGCCGCGTTCAAGCAGATCCCGCCGGGGACCCGCATCGTCCGGGTGAACGGCACGGCGGTGTCCACCTGGGACGAGATCACCAACACCATCGCCACCACCCCCGATCCGGAAGTTCGTCTCGAGCTGGCCGACGGCTCCGTGGTGACGGCCCCGATCCACCCCGACGCCCTCGAGCAGCGCGCCAAGGCCGCGCAGGCGCTTCAGCCGTATCGCGCCCCCGTCGTGGGACAGGTGCTGCCCGGCCGCCCGGCCTCACGGGCCGGCATCGAGCCGGGGGATACGATCACGGCAGTGAACGGGCAGCCGGTCACCCAGTGGTACGATCTGCTCGAGCTGCTGCAGAAGAACGGTCAGCGCCCCATTCACGTGGGCGTGGCCCGCGCGGCCGGGCACCGGGACTTCGAGATCACGCCCTATGTGGACTCGATCGTCGGTCCCGACGGGAAGCGCCAGGCCATTGGCCGGATCGGCGTGGCGGTGGCGGGCGACTTCCGCTCCGAGCCGCTCACCCTGGTGCAGGCCATGGGAGAGGGCTGGCACGGCACTGTCGCGGCCTCCACCCAGATCGTCCGCACGGTGCGTGGCCTGTTCAGTGGCCGAATCTCCAAGCGCGAAGTCGGCGGCCCGATCCTGATCGGCCAGCTCGCCGGCGAAAGCGCGCGCCTGGGCATCGACGCCTTCCTCGGCTTCATGGCCCTGATCTCGATCAACCTTGCGGTGCTGAACCTGCTGCCGGTGCCGGTGCTGGACGGCGGCCAGTTCCTGTTCCTGCTCGCCGAGGCCGTCGTCCGCCGCCCCCTCCCGCTCAAGCTACGGGAGCGGCTCACGATGGTAGGGCTGGTGCTGATCGTCCTGTTGATGGGGCTGGCGTTTTCGAACGACCTTCGGCGGTTGTTCGGGAGCTCGTAGGGCGGTGAGCGGTGAGCGGGAACGAAGTCACCCTGAGCGAAGCGAAGGGGGCAGGAGCCGACGCATGCCCCCTTCGCTTCGCTCAGGGTGACTCCG
>DATEJD010000027.1:0-24754 GCA_035278325.1 Gemmatimonadales bacterium
AATGAGAGGAGGTTGGCCCGACCAGGGAGCCTTCCGTGCCTTTCGTGCTTCCGTGGTGAACAGCCAGCGACCTCGACTAGTGGACGGAACCCTAGGACGATCTTACCGCGCAGCCGTCGGCCGCACGACCCCACCCGACCAGTCTTCCCGAGCCAGCCAGGGGAAATCCACCCGCTTGAACGCGAACGGAGCGGCATCCACGGAGATGTACATGTCGTCGGGCTGCCGAGGCAGGTCGGCACCGAGATAAAAGCGCAGCACGTTTCCCATCACGTTCACCACCGTGACACTGTCGCCGAACGCCTCGTGTCCACCGGCCGGCAGGTAGTAGGCACCGAAGGCGCCGAGCCGCTCTTTGGCTTGGTGCAGCGTGACCTGCTCGACGGCCGGAGCCTCGTCGAACTTGAGCATCCGGCTGCCATGATCGCCCTGGAGCAGGATGACCGGCGCCGGCTCCCCCGAGGTTCGGAGCACCGTGGTCACCATATCGAGCACCAGGCGATCGAGGCATTGGATCTGGGCCACATAGGCGTCGCTCTTCGGCTGGGCCGTGCTCCGGGGCGCGCGGCAGTCCCGGTCGAAGACATAGGGAGTGTGCGGGCTCAGCAGGTGGGCGAACACGAACACCGGCGGTCCGGGGATCTTGGGCACCTCGGCGATCGCCGCGAGCGTGCGCGCCACGTGCGCCCGCACCAGGTCCCCACCACCCCAATCGATGTACCTGAGGAGAGAGGTCGAATTGAGCACCTGGCGAAGGCGCGACCGACCGACCACGCGGGCCGGCGAGCCTTCCGCCAGCACGTGCGCTTCGATGTCGGCCTCGGGATTATGCCGGGTCGCCTCCCAGGAAATGGAAGGGAAGAACGCGAACTGGTAGCCCTGGGATTTGACGAAGCGCACGGTCCTGTTGTGCTGGACGAGGTAGTCCGGGAGGGTCCGATCGAGCGCCTTCCTGCCCAGCTCATCCGAGAGAGCGGCCACGTGCGCCGAGTTGAGCATGGAGGGCAGCGAAAGGAACGTGTGGAGGTAGTTGCTGTGGACCACCGGCACCACGAAGCCGAGCTGCCGGAGCGAATCCAGAAAGACGTGATTGTCGAACCCGAACAGCCGCCGGGTCACCTCCGCGTTGGCGTACTCATCCAGCACGATCAGGTAGATGTCCCGCTTGGGCCCAACCTGGGCGCCCGGGGTCGCGACCACCCGCCCCGCCAGCCGGCGCACGAGAGGGCTCCGCCGCAGCGCGACGGTGCTCCGCCACTCGGCCAGACCGATCGCGAGCACGAACCAGGTGATGAGGATCCCGCCGGTGATGGTGAGGAACGTCTCCACCCGATCGAGCAGCGGTGGGCGGCGAAGCAGCCACCAGACCAGACCGGCGGTCGCCCCTGCCCAAATCGGAGCGAGCAGCAGATGCGGTAGACCAATCCGGTGCCGCAGGTACGGAGCGATCCGCCCATAGCCCCAGAAGGCCACCACGATGCCGAACAGCACGAGCGGCGGCAGTCGCGAAGCCCGACGTCCGACCAGCACCTGCAGGACCGCGTACCCCACCACGGAGGCGACGAGCAGGGCCAAGACCACGACGGTCACGTCCCCCAACTCCGTCCAGCCGGGATAGTCCGCGGCCAGACGCAGCACCGGGATGACGGCGAACAGGAAGGGATAGCTGTACGAGGCACGCCAGCGCATGAGGGTTACTCCGGACCATGACCTCCCGATTCCGGCATACGGCGAGACTCGAAGGTGGAACGGGTCCAAGCTACGGCGGCCCCGACGAGCCGCGGTGATGACTGACCCCGCGGAGGCGCCGGGACCAGCCCTGAGGGCTACCAATCGCGAGGGAGCGCATTACATTCACCGCTCTCCGTGACACCGCTCTCCGGGACACGGGGCGTAGCGCAGCCCGGTTAGCGCGCCTGCTTCGGGAGCAGGAGGTCCGGGGTTCAAATCCCCGCGCCCCGATGACATACCAGAACGCCGACGCTGGCAACCAGCGTCGGCGTTCACCGTTTGGGAAATACAGAGTCCACGAGGCGGCCGTGCCGCGATCAGGCGGCGTGGGCCGCCCCGACCGTCACCCGCGCCGATCCTGCAGGTGGGCCTCGACGAACCAGAGCCATTTGTCGATCCCGCGGGAGATCTCGGTGAGGATGTCGGCGCTGTCGGCGTCTTCCAGCTCGTTCATCTCCTCGATCCCGATCCGGGCGGTGCGCCCGAACTCGGCCAGCGCGTCGGACAGCGCGGCCACGTGCTCGTCCCCGGTCGTGAGCGTGAGAGGGTAATCGATGAGCGAGGTCCGCTTCGCGACCGACGCGACGGTGCCTTCGGCGACGCCGCCAAGCTGCACGACGCGCTCGGCCAGGAGGTCCACGTAGTCCTCGACCTCTTCGTTGATCTCGTCAAACAGCTTGTGCAGCGCGATGAACTGCGGGCCCTTGACGTTCCAGTGGGCTTGCTTGCACTGCGTCTCGAGGTCGATGCAGTCGGCCAGACGCTGATTGAGCAGCGGGATGGCTTCGATGCGGGTGGCTTCCGGCAAGTCGTTCTTGGTGCGGTAGAGCTTCGGCTTGTCCGCGCCGGATCCGTTGTGACTCTGCCGGGTCGGCGCCGGCCGCCGTCCGGTGGCGATGCGTGCCATGGTACTGTCCTCCCATGAATGGATGTGCCTCGCGTGCGCTTCAGCAAGCAGGGGCCATGGCCCGCCGGGCGCAAGAGGTGCCGGACGCGGGGTGTTCCCGAGTCCAGGGGACAAAGCGTCCCGAGTCCGGTGGGGTTACCTTGGACCCATGCGACCCCAGCCTGCCCGGTGTTTCCTGTTGCTGGTGGATGGGTTGCGGCCCGATGTGGCGGAGGCCCGGCTGGCGGCCGGCGGCCTGCCTCACCTGGCCGACATGCTCGTGGACGGCGGCCGCACGCGCGCCATCACGGTCTTTCCATCGACCACCAGCGTGGCCTACCTGCCCTTCCTCACCGGCTGCACTCCCGGCCGGTGCAACGTCCCCTCCATTCGATGGCTGGATCGGCGCGCGTATGGCGGCCGGTGGTGGCGCGAGCGGAGCGCGGTCCGGAGCTACTGCGGCTATCAGGCCCCGCTGCTGGACGACGACATCGCGCCGGACGTGCGCACCATCTTCGAGCTGGTCCCGAACAGCATCGGCATCTTCACGCCGATCGCCCGAGGGTTGACGCCGGCCCGGGATCCGTCCCGCCGAGAGCGACAGCTCTGGGGCGCGCTGGCCCACTATGCCCAGTGGCACCAGCCCTCGGACGATGCGGTGGCGCGCCATCTGCTCCGTGCCGCCGCGGGTCCGGCCCGCTTCGTGTTCGCCCAGTTTCCAGCCGTCGACGGCTACACCCACCAGACGCACCCGGAGGCCGCGCCCGTGCTGCGCGCGCTCGGCAAGGTGGACCAGGTCGTCGGGCGGCTGCGCGACCAGCTTCGACAGCAGGACCAGCTCGACGACAGCCTGATCCTCGTGGTGAGCGACCACGGGTCGGCCACGGTGCACACGCACGTGGACCTGCCCGACTGGTTCCGCGCGCGCGGGGTGCCCACGCTGTCGCACCCGGTCCTGTGGGAACGGGAGCCCCGCGCGGCGGTCATGGTGGCCGGGAACGGCTCGGCGATGGTCTACGCCCGGCCCGGCGTGCCGCGCGAGGATCGCTGGCCCGTGGAGCGGCTCCGGGAGCCGGATGCGTTCGGGGTGGGCACCGACCTGGTCGCAGCCCTGCTGCGCGAGCCGTCGGTCGGGCTGGTGGCGGCGGAGTCCGCCGGCGGCGGCGTGTGGGTCGGCGCGGATGGCGCGAGCGCGATCGTGCGGTGGACGCCCTCCGGTATCAGCTATCGGCCGGTGAGCGGCGACCCGCTCGGCGTTGGTGGGGCGCGGAGCGGGTCGCTTCGCGAGTGGCTGGAGGCCACCTGGGATGCCGACTATCCCGACGCGGCGTATCACCTGCTCGATCAGTTCCGGGCGGATCGGACGGGAGACCTGCTGGTGGTGGCGCGCGAGGGCTATGACTTCCGGCGGCGGTTCGAGATTCCCGAGCACCGCGCCGGCCACGGCAGCCTGGCGCGATCCCATATGCAGACGCCGGTCTGGTCGAGCGCGCCGCTGCCCGCCGAGCCGATCCGCACGGTAGACCTGTTTCCTGCCATGCTCAACTGGCTGGGTGAGGCGGTGCCGCCGGGGCTCGACGGGGAGCCGGTGTGGCTCCCCGGCGAGCAGCGTGCCCGGGCGGCGACGTTGGGGCCGCTGACTATGGCGCCGTCGGAATAACCGTAAGGGTCACGCCCATATCGGCAAAGTCGGGCGGGAACGGCGCACCCACCGCGTCCTCGACCGCGAGGGTCCATTCGGGGTATTGGCCGCTGACCTGGACCGCGGTCATGAACTGCGTGAGCCCCCCGAGGATCGCGAAGGTAACCACGGTGCCCGCAGGCGACGAGGGCAGCTCGACCTGAGTCCCGACCGGCATGAAGCAGCCGTCGACGGTCAGGGTGTCCGTTACCGGCGCGGTGAAGATGAATGAATCGCCGTGCGCTTCGCAGGCGACGCTGTCCGTCGACACGGCCTTGACCGATGCCGCCACCGGCAGCGTGAAGGAGCAGGTGGTCGGCGTGCCGGGCGCGGTGGCGTTGGTGCACGCGAGGGTCGCGGCCGGCGCCGTCACGGTCACGGGCTTGGTCACCGAGTCCGCGACGCCGGCACTGTCGGTGACGGTCAACGTGGCATTGTAGGTGTTCGCGGCCGCGTAGGTGTGACTCGGGTTCTGCTCGCTGGACGTGCTGTCGTCGCCGAACTTCCACGCCCAGGTCTTGATACTGCCGCCGTTCGACGAGGCGGTGCTGCTATCGGTAAAGGTACAGGTCAGCCCGGTACAGGTAGCGCCAAAGTTGGCGACTGGTGGCGTGCTGGTGGGCGGCGTGGGGCTGCTGGGTGGCCCGGTGACGTCTCCGCCGTTGCTTCCGCAAGCCGCGAGCACGACCGTGCCAGCGGCGAGAATCCACATGCTTCGCATACGTGACTCCCACGCATCCAAACGGGTCTCGTCGCCGCGGCCACGTGCCGCGGGCGGGTCGCTGAGCTCGCGATCACTGACAACTTGGGATTGGCGGCGAGGGAATCGCGGTGACATACCGCACGTAAGTTGCTGGCGGGTCGTGCTGGCTGGGCGACGGCTGGCTGGGCGCCTGTGAGTCGGGTCACCGGAACGTTCGGCGGGTCGTGAGGTCGATCGAAGCCTCTACCAAAGGGGTCCCGATGCGTTAAGATTGGGGTCCCGGAGTCCGGCGCAGGGGCTGTTGCCGGTGCCTTCGCGGTCTGCGGGACACAGTGCATAAGGGTCCGTAGCTCAGTTGGATAGAGCGCTTGCCTCCGGAGCAAGAGGTCGCGCGTTCGAGTCGCGCCGGGCCCATTCGCCGAACACCGCGCCCCGCCAGTCACCAAGTGACGGCGGGGCGTTGGCGTTCCCAGCGACGCGAGGAGGGCGCGCGCCTCGACCAAGGAGTGACGGACGGGCTCATCGGTTTGGCAGATGCGTTCAGTTGTGAGTTGACGATCTCGCGGTCGCCGCTGCTGGCACTGCCTCCGGCGCCTTCCGGCGGTAGCGCCAGCCGACGATCCCCCTCCCCTGTCCGTGCGCCACGATCGGGGCTGTCTCGTCCGGCTTGAGCGCAGGGACGAGGATCTCCTTGGACGCGACAACGGTGCCGGCCGAATCGAAGAACTCGACCACGAGCTCCATCGCCGCGGGCGGCAGCGGTTTACCGGCCACCGTCTCCGCCGCCCGTCCCGAGGCGGTGGCGGTGAGGGAGGCGCTGTCGGCGTTGGTGGTGAACTGGCCGACGGCCAAGGCTGTCACCAGGCCGACGAGCTGCTTGGCGGCCTCCACCGCCCGATCAGGCTGCCTGGTCAGCTTGTAGCCGGCCCCCAGGAGCCGCAGAGCGTCGGGGCTCAGGGGCTCGATCTCGACCAGCGTGCGCGCGCTCTCGATGAGCTTGGGCCCATCCTCCAGCGCCTGATAGCACGCCGCCAGTCCGAGGATCACATCGCGGTTGCGCGGTGAGGCCGTCCGCGCCCGCTCGAATGCCGCGGCCGCCTCGGCGTATTTCTTCTCCTCGTACAGGTTGACGGCGATGCGCATGGCGTCTTCGGGTGTGGCGTCGTCGGACGCTTCCACCTCTCCCTCGAGCGCCCGCGCCTTCTCGGTTCGGCCGGTCGCGCGGTAGGACACCGCGAGCGCTCGCTTCGCGTTGTCGTCGTCCGGAATCCAGGTGAGGTACTTCTCGAGCGCCGCGGCGGCCTCAGCATGCCGCCCGGCGCCCTGCAGCATGGCGGCGAGGTTGTAGGTCGCCTGGTTCCGCTCCCGGGTGAAGTCGCCGCGCTCGGCCGCAGTCGCTGCCCGCTCGAAGCAGATGATGGCGCTGTCGGTCTGGCCCCTGTTGGCGAAGATGACACCGGCACTCAGCATCCCCTGCGGTTTCTCCGGAAAAATTGCGGCAGCCTGCTGAAAGAGCGCCAACGCGGAATCGTTGGCCCCCGATTTGGAGAACTCGGCACCGGCATTGATCAGCGGCACCCAGAGGCTCGTGCGGAGCGCCTCGACCGACTCGGCGCACTTCGGCGATACCGCCTCGGTGTGGCGGAGCGCGCTGTCGGCGCCGACCACGTCGCCCTGATACAGGTAGATCTGCGCCAGCGTATACCAGGCGATGGAGCTCTTGTCCTGCCTGTGCATCACGATCCCCTCGAGCTGGCTCTCCCTGCCCCTCTCCAGCGCTCGGGCGCGCGTTTGAGGATCCGAGGTGGCGAGGGCCTCGTGCAGCTGGATCTGGGCGTCGGCGGTCTTGTAGTGCTTGCCCGTGAGCTGGCAACCGGGGTCGCTGTAATGCTCGGGCATCGCCGCGGCGGCGCGCTCGCTCCGGAGGGCGGTCTGCGCGACCCCCGGTCCGCCCGGCGCGACCGTCACGATCGCCGCCACAAGCATGGCCCGTCGCACCAACCGAGAGGCAAGGTTCATGATGACCCACCGGATGAAAGGACAACCGCCTCGGCGGGTCGGGCCCGGGGCGGTCCGTAACGAGCGACCCTTCGACCCCGAGGAGGTCAGGGACCGCCGGCTCGTGGCGATCCACACCGATAAGACGCTCGAGGGCAGCTAGGCCCCCTACCTACGAGGTGGTGCGGCCTCGACCAGCCGAGCCGAGCCTGCCAACGCTCCACTGTGGAGAAGACGCCGGTGCGTGGCGCACCCCCTATTGCCGTGGAGGGCCGCTGGTCAGGGGAGGCAGACAACCGCGGCCGCGCTTGTCTCACATCACTGGGCAACGGCGAGCCCGCGGGCGAGAAAGGCGACGAACTCTTCGGGAGCGCGTGTGAGCCCGGCGAAGGTTGCGACCGTCCGACCCTCACCATCCATGATGGCGTAAAACGGCAGGGCCACCGTGCCGAACCGCTGTTCCTGCAGCGCCTGCTGCTGCTCGGCGCGCTCCCCCTCCCCATCGGTGAACAGCCGCGCCAGCTCGAACCGCCGGAGCGTCCGCTCGACCTCGGGTCGAGTGAACATGTTGGCCTCCATCCACCGACAGTTCGTACAGGTATAGCCGGTGAAGTCGATGAACACGGGCCGGCCGTTCGCCTGGGCGCGGGCAAGCGCCGCCGGGAGGTCATCGACCGTCCAGCCGAGCTCGGCCGTCGCGGGGGCGCGACTCGCCTTGGGCGGCAGCAATGCTTCCAGCTCACCGAGACCGCGTCCATCGAGACCGCTCAAGAGCCAGATGGCCAAGCCCGCGAACGTCGCGCTCAGGACGAGCCGCACGGGCCCGGGTCGTTCCGCCGCCGCGTCATCGCGGAAGCGGAGGGTGCCGAGCAGGTAGAGGGCGATCGCCACCGCGATCACGCTCCAGGCCGCGACGACCGTTTCGCGCGTGAGCGCCCCCCAGCCCCAGACCAGGTCGACGTTGGCCAGGAACTTGAGCGCCGCCGCGAGCTCGAGAAGCCCGAGCACTACCTTGACGCTGTGGAGCCAGCCGCCCGCCGCTGGGAGCCGTGTGAGCCAGCGCGGCATGAGCGCGAGCAGGAAAAAGGGGAGCGCGAACACGGTCGAGTACACCACGAGGCCCACCAGCGGCCGCTGCCACGAGCCCTGCGCGGCGAGCACGAGCAGGGTGCCGATGAACGGCGCCGTGCACGTAAACGAGGTGAGGGTGAAGGCCACGCCCATCAGGAGTGCGCCCCCGCCCGTCGCGCGCGCGGGCACACCCCTGCGGCCGGCCGCCGAGTGCCGCCGCGCCAGCGCGTCTACCGCGTTGACGAGCCGCCAGGGGAGCCGAAGCTCCACCAGTCCGAACAGGCTCGCCGCGAAACCCAGAAATACGCCCGCAAGCAGCAGATTGACCCAGGGATCGGCCGCGAACGTCGTGAGTCCTGCCGCCCCCACAGCCAGCGCCAGCGTGAGGCCGAGCGCGGTGAAGGTCGAGATGATGCCCAGCGCAAAGAGCGCGGCAGGAACCCAGGCACGCCGGCCCGCCTCGTCCCGCTCCGGCTGGCCGTGGCCGAGGAAGTAGCTCACCGTCAGCGGGATCATGGGGAACACACAGGGCGTGAGGAGGCTGAGCGCCCCCGAGCTGACGGCGAGCCAGAGAAACGACGCGGTCATCGAGCGGCCCGCCGACGCGCTCCCGGCGTCGTGGCGTCGGCTCGCTGGACCGTGACCGAGACCGCCAGCTTCTCGGTGTGCGGCGGGAGGCACACGGTCCTGGTACAGACCTGGTAACGCACGTGCACCTGAAGCGGGTGCGGGCCCGGCGGGCTGTCGGCCGTCACGCGCACCGGGACCGCGAACGTCACGCTGTCCTCAAACGTTTCGACCATAATGCCGAAGTTGGCATCGAAGCTGCGCGCGGGCGCCGGTGCGGTGATGGGACCGGCCAGGGCGAACGGCTGCTCCGGCGGGAGCTTGATGGTGGTCGGGATGGGGCCGCCCTGACCTTGCGTGTGCGAGTACAAATGCCAGCCGGCCTCTAGCCTCGCGCTGAGATTCACGGTGACATCGGTGCCGGCTCGCACGGCCACCGGCGTAGCTTGTGCCCTCCAGACGATCGGCCGCTGGGCCACGGCAGGTGCCGGCAGCGCCGCAAGCGCGACGGCCAGGAGCGATGCGAGCGTACGCCGCACGATCACGAGCCCTTGGTTGCGGCATTGCGCCCGACCAGTCGGGCCACCACCGCCTTGACCGCGTCGAGATCGGCTCCGCCGGCATAGCGCACGATGCCCCGCTTGTCCAGCACGATGAAGCTGATATCGTCCCACATGGGGCGGACCCATTCTTTCGCATCGAACAGCACGGGCATACCCGCGCCATGATACCTCAGGTACCGACGAGACTTCGCGGCCTCGCCATTCTCCTCCGGGTCCTCCGAGTTCACCGCGACGATTGCCACGCCGAGCGACTGGTACTCCTTGCGGAGCAGCTCCATCCAGGGAAACTCCTCGGTGCATGAGGAACACCCCGTGTTCCACGCCCAGAGCACCGCGGCGTGCTTGCCGGCCAGGAGATCGGCCACCGCGCGAACACGTGGCCCATCCAGGAGCCGAGCCGGCGCGCTGAGCGGCAGCCACGGTCGGCCCACGTAGGTCGAGGACGGGGCGGGCCGGCTCTTGACGGCCCACTCTCTCACCGGCCGGCCGGGCGGGGGAGTGAAGGCGGCGGCATCGATCGCGCTGTCGAGCGTCATGTCAGCGATCCGCACCTCTTCGATGCGCTCCGGCCATCCCGCCGTCGCCTGCAGTGTCACGACGCGGTGGATCAGTGTATCCGTGACACCGATGTAGGCGCGGCTGGTGTAGGTATCCTGCCCCTCAGGCAGCTCGGCGCTCCTGGCATAGCGCCAGTCGACCACGTGGTAGATGGCACCGCGCCACTCCTCCTTCCCCACGTAGCGTATGCCCTGGAAGAGGGGGTGGGTGAGCCACGCATCCCGCCACTCACCGAGCGCGGGCGTGGGAACGTGCCACGCGACCGTGCCTGGGGCCCTGCGTGGGGCGAAGAAGGCGTTCACGGGGACGCTGAAGTCGGTGTAGTACCCAGGATCGCCCCGCCTCGCGTGGTCGACCGTGTCGTTCGCATCCGTATAGTTCCAGTTGTCGGTCGCGGTGACGATCTCGACCGCTCGCGTCGGTCCCTGGCCATCCGCCCGGGGCGAGAGCGGTCGCTCCTTCCGGGCCAGCCCGGGCCGCGTGAACAGCACGATCTCGGAGTCCGACGCAACGTCTCCCGACAGCAACGTGGACACCTGCTCCACGCCCGCCCGAAGGGTCCGGGCATGCGCCAGGCGGGCGTTCGCGGCGTTGAGCAGCCGAACGGCCTGCGAATCCACCTGCGGCTTGGCACCAGGCCTAGGCGACACCTGCTGCGGGCTCTGGGCGGCCGCCTCGGACCGATGCATCACCGTGAGCGCCGCGCCCAGTATCCTCAGGGCCACGAGGCAGCTACCCGACACACGACTGCGGCGCATAGACATCAAGCGCTCCGGAATGAAAGGTGAACGACAGCCTGCGCTCATAAGCCGGCGACCCACGCTCGCCATTGCGACAAATCGCGGCGGCGTGCGGCCGTCAGCGGCTGGTGCAGCTCGTGACATTGGGGTTGATCGACTCCTCCACCGACGGGAACGGAAGGCTGGTGCCCGTGTCGTATATCCCGCCCAGCCGATAGGCCCCGGTCGGGAAGACCGCGTCCGCCGCGCGGCCGTAATGCGCGATGAGCCGCCGCAGATCGCCCAGGCGGTGGCCGGTCAGGAAGAGCCAGAAGGCGCGCTCGCGGAAGAGGAGATCGACCCGCGCGTCGGCGGTTCCGGGATCGACGAGCGGGTCGAGGCCGGGCGGCGCCGCCGGGTCCGCGCGCAGCGCGTTCAGGATCCCAAGCCAGTCGCCGCCGTCGTCGAGCGCCGCCTCGGCCTCGATCAGCCGCGCCTCGAGGCCGCTCGCGAGCACCATCGGGGCGGCGTCATCCGGGTACTTGTCGAACGCGTAGAGCGGCGTCACGCCGTCCACCGCGGTGCCTACCTCCGTCGCCGTGATCCGGGGATCGGCGGCGCTCAGGTAATCGAGGCCGTTGCCGCCTTCGCGATCGGCCACCCCGCCTTGCAGAAAGACGACGAACTGCTGGATCGCGTTGGGTTGGAAGGCGGGGGACGTGTTCACGAACTTCAGGCTGAAGGCGAAGTCACTCGGCACTGCCGCCACGGCCTGAGCCGCCTCCGCGTAGCGGCCCAGACCGAGCAGGGCGCGCCCGCGGCCCACCTGCGCGAGATGGAGTGCGCTGATGCTGTCGCCCGCGAACGCGAGCGCCGAATCGAACTCGACGAGCGCGGCCTGGAACACCTGCTCGTTGGTCAGCGCCGGCCCGTACACGATGCGGCCATCCACCACCTCGTTCAGCGCGAAGCCAGGGCAGGTCTCCTCCGCCAGGTTCACGTCGGCGAATCCGCGCAGCGCGAACAGCTCCCCGACCACGCCGCTATCGCTTGGTGCGTACGCGCGGAATCGGCGGATGGCGTCCGCGGCCTTGACTCTGGTCTCGATCCAGTCCGGGAAGGCGAGCGTCCCGCCGCCGCTCACCTCGAACGCCACACTCTGGCGCCGGTCGATCTGCTCGTCCCGGTTGACGCCGGGGAACGGCGTATCGGCGAAGAGCTCATCCGCCAGCAGCCCGCTCCACACCGCGCCGTCCCCGACGGCCAAGCGGAGTGAGGCATAGGCGGCGCGCCGGGTCATCGTGGCGCCCAGGGGGTTGGCCACGTCCGGCTCGTCGAGGGTTGTCGGGTCGTCACCGACGTCGGTCAATCCGCAGCCGGCCGTCACGAGAAGCGTGACGCACGCGAATCGCAGCGCGGCGGGGAGACTGCTCATGGCGTCGCTCTCCTTAGAAAGCCAGATCGAACCGCGCCGTCCACACCCGCGCCTGCGGCACCCCGCCCACGGCACCACCTTTGACCCCCCCGGTGGGCCCACCGGGGGAGGAATCAAAGTCCCACCCGCCCACGCTCTCGGGGTCCGGGCCCTTGAACGAGCTCCAGAGCGCGAGGTTGCGGCCACTGAGGGTCAGCGTGCCGCCGGTGACCCGGAAGAAGCGCAGGACACGAGCCGGCAAATCGATCGCGAGCGACACCTCGCGGAGCCGGACGAACGAACCCGGCTCGACGAAGGTGTGGAATGCATCCGCGTAGCCCACGGCGGCCAGGGCATACGCCTGCACTTCGGCCTGCTCCGCGAGCGGGGTGCTCGGATCGAGCGCGGCGGGGCAGTTTCGTTGGACGCCACACTGGATCTCCTTGGTGTGATCGATCTGCGTGAAGCCCGAGCGGCGTTCGACGAGCGCGGAGGCCCGCACCCTTCGGTCGAACAAGCCGAGCGTCGTCGTCAGCGTCTGCGTGTGTGGCGGGGTGCTGCGCCCCACGTACACCGGCTGCGTGCCCATCTGGACCTCGCTCGGCTCGAGAATGCCGTTCCCGTTCGCGTCGCCGAAGCCGGCGATCGGCGTCATGAACCGGGCGCCGATCGGGTAGTTCTCCACGAAGCCGCCGAGCCTGCTCCACTGCTGGCGCCCGCCGCCGACATCGATCAGCCGGGAGTTGTCGGCGTTGTGCTGGAGCCCCAGGTCCCAGCTCACCAGCCGGCTCTCCACCACACGCGCGACGACCCGCGCCTCGAAACCGTTGTCGCGCAACAGGCCCAGGTTCTGCCAGACGCCGGGAATGCCCGACGCTCCCACGATGAAGTGCAGCGCGTCCCTGGTGGTGCGGTAATACCAACTGGCTTCGAGCTGCAGCCGGCTCGAGAGCAGGTTTGCGTCGAAGCCGAACTCGTGCTCCCGGACCCGCTCCGGCCGCAGGTCGACGTTGCCGAGGGTCGAAGTAAAGATGGAGGTCCCCGGCTCGCCCGCGTCGTCGAGGGTGCTGCCCGTTTCCAGCAGCGGGCGGCGCATGGTGGGCAGCGCCTGCTGGCCGGAGGCGCCGAAGGCGTACCGGAGCCGGAGCTCGTCGAGGCCCGGCAGGCGCGGGAAGAACGGCTCCTCGCTCGCCAGCCAGGACGCGCCGGCCTTGGGGTAGACCGTGGCATCGTAGTCCCGCCCGAATCCGCTCGCGCCATCGACCCTGAGGGCGGTGGTGAGGAACAGGCGGTCGTTCAAGCCGAGCTCTTCCTCCAGAAATCCCCCCAGGGTCACCGACTCGGCGAGGCTCTGGCTTCCGTCCCGGAACGGTGCTTGCTGCACCGAACTCCCGCCCGGCTCGAGCCCACTCCCTGTCGCGACGACCCCGTCGGAGCGGTCGCGCACGTACTGGGCGCCCGCCGTGGTCCGGAAGCTCACTCGGCCCGCGCGCGCGGTCGCCGTCGCGCTCAAGTTGGCCGTGGTCGTCAGTGTCCGGGTGCGCTCATCCTCGACCGTGCCGCCGTAGAAGGGACCCAGCTCGGCGAGCCGCGGCTGCAACGAGAAGCGTGAGACGTTGCCCAGGTCGATGCCGGCCGTGCCGCGCAGCTCGAGCCAGTCGCGCGGGCGGAAGGACCCGGTGCCGCTCAGCTGGAAGCGGTTTAGGTCTTCGGTGGAGGACGACGAGAAGACGAGTTCGGTGAAATCCGCCGTGCCCTTGCTGCTGGTCGGATCGGCGGCCCCGAACGCGGAGAGATAGCCTTCGCCGAGCGCGAGCGATCGGGTGGAGCCCTGCTGGTAGCCAGCGCTGAAGCTGACGTTGGCCCGCCCCGAGAGCGCGAGGTCGACATTCCCCTGGATGTTGGTGCGGTGGTCGGTGTTCGGGTGGAGCTGGGTGTTCCGCAGCTCGCTCACGCCGAAGGTCCGCTCCGCCCGCGCGACGAAGTCCGGGGGGAGACGGAGGGGACCCTGTTGCTGCGTGTGGCTGCCGGAGAGGTAGTAGCGGAGGTTGTCCCCCCCACCGGAGACCGCCGTCCCGTACTCCCAGCTTCCCTCGCTGCCGAGGACGGAGGTTCGAGGATCGTTGAGGGAGTTGGGCACTACCGTGATGCTGTCCTGCGTACAAGTGCCGTCCGCGACGAAGACGAGCTGGCAGTTGAGGGTCGTGCTGCCCCAGGCCCAGTAATTGGGGGCGAAGCTCGTCGCCGGAATGCCGGTTCGCATCGCCCGTCCGTAGGCGGTCCACCGGGTCCGGCCCGCCTCGCCGCGCTTGGTGGTGATGAGGATGACGCCGTTCGCCGCGTCGGTGCCGTAAAGCGTCGCGGCCGATGGCCCCTTCACCACCTCGACGGTCGCGATGTCGTTCGGATTGATGTCGTTGAGCCGGCTCGACGGCTCGAACAGCATCGCGGTCCCACCGCTGGTCCGCGCCGTCGAGAAGCGGACGCCGTCCACGATCACGATCGGCTCGCTGTTCAACGCGAGGCTGTTGACGCCCCGGATCTGGAGCCGCACGTCCCCGCCGACGGTGCCCTGGGCCTGGAACACCTGGAGCCCGGGCACCCGAGCGGTGAGCAGCTCGGTGAGGGTCGTGATGGGCGCTTCCTTGACGACCGAGTCGGCGTTGATCCGCCCCACGACGTGGCCCAGCTCCACCCGCCGCTGGTCTCCCGTCACGGTGGTCACGATCTCGTTGAGCTGGGTCGCGACCTGACCCAGCGCGAGGTCGACCGTGACCTCCTCTCCCGACACCACCGTGACCGGCCGGCTCTGTTTGGCGTACCCGATGCGGCGTACGGTGAGGGTGTACGCTCCCACTCCGACCTCCGGCAATCGGTAGCGGCCATCCTCGCCCGTCGTGGTGCGCCAGCGGGTGCGCTCCAGGTACACCTCCGCCGTCAACACGGCCTCGCCGGTCGTTCCGTCAGTCACCCGACCCGCGACCGTCCCGGTCTCCGGTGTCCCGCCCCGTCGCCGCACCAGCGCCAGCTCCGTCGCCGACGTCACCGCGACGTCCACCTCGGTATTGAGGAGCAGCTCCGTCAGCGCCGCGGCGATCGAGAGCCCCGTCGCCTCCACCCGCACCGGCTTCGTCACCGGCACCACTTCCGGGCTCAGCAGGAACCGCACGCCGGTCTGCCGCGTGATCGCACGGAGGGCGTCGCCCAGCGTGGCGGCGGCCGCGGTAAGCGTCACGCGCCGCTGCAGCGCCGCCACCGATGCCACCTCGATCGGCTTGGCACCTGGGCCCGTGCCATCCAGGAAGCGGGGACCGCCCAGCGCGACGTACTGAGCCTCGCCACCCGTCTCCTGCGCCTGGACGGGCGTCACGATCCCGAGCAGCAGCACCAGCACGACCCACTTCATGACTGTCTCCTCAGGCGTGACGGGATACGGCCGACGCTCACTCGAAGATCCAGCCGGCGCTGGTGTGCCGCGCCGAGACGTCCGCGACACCCGCCACCAGTCGCACCGCGTCCTCCAGCGATCGGCGCGCAAAACGGCCCGAGAAGCGTCGGCGTGCCAGTGTGGAGTCGGCCACCCGGACATCCACGTCGTACCAGCGGCTCAGCTCCTCGGCCACTTCGGAGAGCGGCGTGTTCTGGAATGCCAGCTCCCCGCTCATCCACGCGAGGTACGCGTCCAGGGCGACGTGTCCCTGAAGGGTCAGGCGGCCATCGGGCAGAACGCGACCGAGCTGGCCCCGCGTGAGAAGCAGGGAGTCGCCCGGCGGCGCGCCCGCGATGGCAGGCCGGAGCGCAACCGCGCCGTCCGTGACGACCACCTGCAGTGGTGCGGTCCCGCGCGCTCGCACCACGAACGCGGTGCCGATGTCCTCTGCGATCCCACGTCCCGCCCGCACCCGGAACGGCCGCGACGGGTCGTGCACCACGTCGAAGTAGGCTTCGCCATCCAGCGCCACCGTCCGCTCGCGCTGTCCGTAGTCGCTCGGGTAAGTCAGCCGGCTGGCAGCGCCGAGGACTACGCGGGTGCCATCTCCTAGCCTGACCTCTGCCTGCTGCCCACGTTGGGTCACCACGTCGGTGGCCGGGGCCTTTGCCAGGACGGGGGTCGGAACCCGGCGCGCTGCCGAGCGGAGCACCAGGACGCCGCCGACGCCGGCGGCGATCGCCGCGATTCCCGCCGCCATCGCCACCCAGGAGCGCCGACTCGCGAGGGTGAAGCTCGGCGCGAGCCGCCGACCGGCCGCCGAGCCGAGGGAGAGGGAGCGCCGCTCCGCCGCCCCGGCGGCCCGGCGGCGTAGCTCCGCGACCGCACGCTCGGTATCCCAGCCGTCCGTCTCCCCCGCCGTCGCCGCCCACACGGCGCGAAGCTCGTCGAGCACGGCCCGATGCCGCGGGTCCGCCTCGAACCACCGCTCCACGGTCTCCGCCTCCGCCGGCGTGAGGTCGCCGGCCAGGTAGCGGGTCAGGAGCGTCCAGTCGAGATCGTCAGCATGCGGGGGCATGGGACCTTCCGTATCGGGGGAGCCGATGGGATAACGCACCACGCCGACCGACCCCACTACTCGGGGTCATGGTGGAGATCTGAATCAGCTGGAGTCGGGGAGCGGAGAGCGGGCCTGGCGGGTGCGGGCCTAGAAAATCTTCCTGAGGAGTTGCACGGTCTGGGCCAGGGAAAGCAGGACGGTCAGGTGCGGCCCGAGCGCCGCCCGCAGCAGGCGTAGCGCACGCACCATCTGATTCTCCACGGTCTTAGTCGAGATCCCCATCCGTTGGGCAATGGCGGCGTAGGTCAGGCCCACGTCCCGGCTGAGCAGAAAGACCATTCGAGTGCGCTCGGGCAGGTCATCGATTGCCCGACGCACCTGGTCCTCCAGCTCGCGCACCGAGCCGTCGGTCGGCTCGGGGTCGGCGCGCAGGGCGGTCAGGCCCTGGAGGCGGAGGTCGCGGTTCCGGACGGCACGCTCGGACCGTAGCCGGGAGATGGCAGCATGCGCCACCGACCGGTAGACGTAGGGAACGAGATCCACCTGGGCCATCCGGTCGCGCCGGCACCAGACCCGGAACAGGACCTCCTGCACGACTTCCTCGGCGACCTCACGCTCGCGCACGTAGCGGTAGGCATACGCGCAGAGCGCCGGATGCTGCTCGCGGACGAACGCTTCGAACGCCAGCCAGCGCTCGTCCGCGTCAGTACGCGGGGGTTCTCCTGGAGCGGGTTGCGGAAGCACGCGATACGATCCGTTTGACTTCGAGGAGGGGAGTTGCCGGCGTGGGTCCATTTATGTCATCGAGCCACGAATCGCGCAAGAGTGTCGCATCCGGCGCGTCACGGTTTCGGCAGCCGCTCGGATGGCAAGTCACACGCCGGCAAGTCGGCCACACCGGTTCGTGCCGTTCAGCTAGCCGGAATGGTCAGCGTCACGACATCGCCCGGCTCGACCGTGATCTCGTCGCTCACCGGCGACCGGCGCCCGCCGATCGGATCGCACAGGAACTTGAGGTGGGCCGGGCCGCGCACCAGGTACTGCGGGATTCTCAGCTCCGTCGTCTTGTTTCCGTTGGCCACGCCGAGCCGCACCCTCTGGCTGCCGTCGATGACGTAGATCGTCATGTCCAGGAAGTCGCGGTTCTCCACTCGCACCGAGGCGGGAGCGTCGAGCGGTCGGGGCGAGTCGCCGTCGGACCGCGCTTTGGCAGAGCACGCGGCCAAAAGCACGACGCAGGCGAGGAAGGGGGCGATCGAACGGCGAGGCATACTGTCCTCCGACCGTGAGAGAGTGATCTAGCGTGGTGCGCGCCCAGCCATAAGGTACTAAGGGTCAGCGAGCGCCGGGCGCATGCTCCAAACACCGCGCCCCGCCGTCACTCTGACTGGCGGGGCGTTGGCGTTCCCAGAGACGCGAGGCGGCAGTGTCCGCGAGGCCGCAAACGAGCGACCTGCTAGGGTGTGTACTGCCAGTTGTGTGGTGCCGCGCCGCCAACCAGCTCTAGCCGGCCGATGCCACCCACGACCACCCGGCCCGCCGTGGGGCCATTCGAGTTGTCAGCGATATACGCCGCAGGCGGGGCAGCTCGCTCGGCCCAAGCGTTGGTGGCCGGGTCGTAGACGGACAGGAAGGTCGAACCGACGAGGTACCATTTCGACCCAGCTGGTGCAGTCGTCCGCAGCCCTTGGATCGACCCACTGCGAAGTGCGCCGGTCGTCCATGCTCGGGTGCCCGGGTTGTAGATGTGCACCTGCCCGTTGGAATCCAAGAAGTAGAGCTTGTCGTTGAACGAGGCGCCAGCGATCGGAAACAACGGCGGCAGCGGTAGCCGCGTCCATCGATTCGTCGCAGGGTCGTAGAAGCCGAAGAAGGTGACCTGCTCCAGCCGGGTGGTGGCGGTGGTGTCCACATCGCACGCGTCGAACGAGCAATCGTCATACACGTAGAGTTTGCCGCCGACCACCGCACCGACCGGGCTGGGCAGACTCATGGGCGGCAGCGCCTTCCCGCTCCATCGGTTCGCGGCCACGTCATACACATAGAGGGTGTTCAGCGGGCGATTCGGGCCATTGCAGCCGCCAGCCACATAGATCTTGCCATTGATCACACCGGCGAGGCTCCTCAGCACCGGAATCGGCAGCGGAGCCTTGGAGCTCCACGTGTTGCTGTTCCCGTCGTAGGCCTGCACCTTGGACAAGGAACCCGAGCAGAAGTCTGTCGAGTTCATGGATTGTCCGCCGATGGCGTACAGAAATGAGCCACCGCTTCCCGGGTTGACTGTGGCCGTTATCACGAACCGCCGGTCACTGGGCATGTTGGCCCGCGATCGCCACGTGTTGGACGCGACTGCCATGACTGGCGAGCGGTCACTGGGTGCCGTGCCGGGCTCGGTGGCCGTGTCGTCGCAGGCAAGGGTGACCAGGCTGAAGCTGAGGACGTACCAGGGGCGCGGCATTGAGCTCACCTTTCTGAGGACGGTTCCCACGATCACACCAGGTCGTCAAGTGAATCTCAAGCCCTTTCATGCCATGGTCCTCGCAAACCACCAGCGCGCCCCGAGGAGTGCCGTGGCTTTCTGGATGCATAGCCGAGCTAAGGCCACGAGCGTGGCCTCCGGGAGATTCCCGACCAACGCGTGCATCAGGCCGGGCTCCCGCCAGGCCACCACGCGGTAGCCGGCCCGGACGAGTCCATTCCCGTGCGACGCCCGCATGTGATCTTCGGCCAGCCCCGCAGCCAGGATTGCCACGATCCGCTGCCCCGCCTGCGGCGTGGAAAGCGCTGCGGAGATGCCGCTCGACGCGTGCGTTTACTTCTGGGATTGTCCCGCCTGTCACATGGTCGTGAAGCCCAAGGCCGGGCGACTGTTGTGTGTTTTGCTCCTACGGGTCGGAGCCCTGCCCGCCGAAGTTGTCCGCCCTCACTCACCCCCGGCGGCGCGTGGAGTAGGGGTAGCGTGACGCTCGATCGTCTTATAGGGTAGAATGGATTGTGCGCAGGCCGGCTCCGCCGGCCTTGGGCGGTGGACAATCGTTCTCCGTGGTGATTTGACGCTGATTGCGGCCACGTTAAACAACCAGCTAAAGGGCGAGGCCCCGGCGCGTCATGCCGGGGCTTTTGCGTTCTCCCGTGAAGCGAACTCCTGCCGTGGCAGGTCCCACGGCACTCGTCATCGACGACGATCGTATGAGCCGCGAGCTGGCGGCGGGCGCGCTTGAGAAAAAGGGATTTCACGTGATCGTGGCCCGAGACGGCTTCGAGGGTATTGGCGCGCTGCTTCGCGCGGGTCGAGCTCTGGCCCTCCTGGTCGTCGACACGGAGATGCCGGGGGTGCACGGGTGGGAGGTCATCCGCCTCGCCAGGAGCAAGGCTCCGCGGGCGCGGATCCTTCGGCTCGGCCGGCCGGACGACCATGTGCCCGGCAGCGAATACGATGGGCTCCAGACGGTGCCCACCGTGAGCCGGCCGTTCACCGAGGCGGAGCTTCTGGCTGGCGCCGGTGTGCCGGGCCGCCGGCGAGTGAGCCATCGGAATGGGAAGCCATCGTCTCGTGGGAACCGCCGGGGGCAGGTGCCATGACGCTCTGGATGCTGACGCCGGTCTTCGGGGGGCGCGTCGCGATTCGCGTTCACCATCCGGAGGACCGCGCCCGGCGACGCGGGTGCTCAGCGTCGTCGTCGGAGACGCTCCGGGCGATTAGCCTGTCGATGCTCGGGGCGTCCAACCCGCCTCACGAGGATTCACATGACGCTGCCGCACGCCAGGGAGGAAGACAGTCGGTCCACGATGATTCTCGTTCTGGACGACGACAATCTGGTACGGAATGCTTGCGCTCGCGCACTCCGTGAGGATGGATTCGAGGTACTCGAGGCAACCTCGGGATGGGAGGCTATCGAGCTCACGGAAGAGCGCCGCGGGGCTATCGACCTCCTGCTGTCCGACGTGATGCTGCCGGACCTGAGCGTGTCGGAGCTGGTCAGCAGGGTCATGGCGATTCAGCCGAGGCTACGGGTTCTCCTCATCTCCGGCTACGGGGCAGCCGATCTGGCGGAGCGAGGGCTGGATCTTGGCCACCTTCCACTGCTCCAGAAGCCATTTGGTGTGGGCGAGCTGGTACGCACGGTCCGAGAGCTGCTGCCTGGCGATCGAGGTCGGCCTCGATCGCCCCCACCGCCGTGAGGCGACGCGATAGGGCCCTATCAGTCTCGCCTGCAAGGCGCTGTAGCCCGTGACCATGCGCCTCGCGGGTGAGTCGATCGAGTCGCCGCCGAATCGGAAGACGTGCGCTGCCGGAGTCGAGCTCATCCTCCCGTGGCTGACGGCATCACACCCGAGGACCGTTCCGGAAACGGGTGGATAGCGAGGACGTGTGGGAGAGAGAGGAGGCGCCCGGGGCGGACCGCGCACCGGACGCTCCAGAGGATTGAGTACTGCGGATGGCTCCCCGAGAAGTCCCGTCCGTGGCGCCAACTCTAAGACGCTTGATGCGAGCAAAACCCTTACTCGGCGGGCACGGGCTCGACCGCCTTTCGACGGTAGCGCCAGCCGACGATCCCCTTCCCGTATCCGTGCGCTACGATCGAGGCCTTCTCGTCCCGCTCGAGCGCGGGGACGACGATGGCCTCGGACGCGACGACTATACCCGTCGCATCGATGAACTCGAACACCAGCTCCATCGCCGCGGGCGGCACTGGCTGGCCGGCCGCCGTCTCCGCCGCACGTCCGGTTGCGGTTCCCGTGAGCGAGGCGCTGTCGGCGCCGGTGGTGAACCGATCGAGAGCCACGGCGGTCGCCTGGCCGACGAGCCGTTTGGCGACCTCCACCGCCCGATCAGGCTGCTTCGTCAGCTTGTAGCCGGCGCTCAGGAGCCGCAGGGCGTCGATGCTCAGGGGCTCGAACTCGAGGAGTCTACGCGCGCTCTCGACGAGCTTGGGGCCGTCCTCCAGTGCCTGATAGCACGCGGCCAGTCCGAGGATCACATCGCGGCTGTACGGTGAGGTCGCCCGGACCCGCTCGAATGCCTCGACCGCCTCGGCGTATTTCTTCTCCTCATAGAGGTTGACGGCGATGCGCATCGCATCGTCGGGCGTGGCGTCGTCGGAGGCTCCCACCCGCCGCTCGAGCGCCCGCGCCTCCTCGCTCCGGCCGGTGGCGCGGTAGGAGACCGCGAGCGCTCGCTTCGCGTTCTCGTCGCCCGGCATCCAGCTGAGATACTGCTCGAGCGCCGCCGCGGCCTCCGCATGCCGCTCGGCGCGCTGCAGCATGGCGGCAAGGTTGTACGTCGCCTGGTTCCGCTCCTCGGTGACGTCACCGCGCGCCGCGGCGGCCGCCGCCCGCTCGAACCAGGTGATGGCGCTGTCGGTCTCGCCCCGGTTGGCGAAGATGACGCCGACGTTAAGCATGCCCTGCGGTTTTTCGGGAAAGATGGCGGCGGCCTGCTGAAACAGCGCCAGGGCGGAATCGCTGGCGCCCGATTGGGTGAACTTGGCAGCGGCATTGATCAGGGGGACCCAGAGGCTAGTGCGGAGCGCCTCGACCGACTCGGCGCACTGCGGGGAGACCGCCTGGGTGCGGCGCAGCGCGCTGTCGGCGCCGACCAGATCGCCCTGATACAGGTAGATCTGCGCCAGCGTGTACCAGGCGGTGGAGCTCTTCTCCTGCTTGTCCTTCGCGATCCCCTCGAGCAGGCTCTGCCGGCCCTCCTCCAACGCTCGGGCGCGTTTGTCTGGCTCCGTGGCGGCCAGCGCCTCGCGCAGGTGGAGCTGGGCGTCGGTGGTCCTGTAGTGCTTGCCCTTGAGCGGGCAGAGGGGCTCGCTGTAGCGATCGGGCATCGCCGCGGCGGCGCGCTCGCTCCGGAGGGCGATCTGCGCGACTGCCGGTGCGCCGGGCGCGACCATCACGATCGCCGCCGCCAGCAGGGCGCTTCCCACCGACCAGGAGGATCGGTTCATGATGACACGCCGCAGGAATGACCACCACCCCGGGCGGTCCGGGATCCCTTCGGCCCGCGGTTTCACCTTTACCTCAATGCTGAATCGCGTCCACCGGTAACGTCGTTACGGGCCCGAACTGCTCCAGCGATCCGCCAAAGCTGGCGGTCTGCCCCACCACCAGCGTGACCAGCCGGTCCGGGTGCAGATACCGCTGCGCCGCCTGGCGCACCTGCTGCGGCGTGACCGCCTGGACCCCTCGCAAGTAGACATCGAACCAGTTCGCCGGCAGTCCATCCGCGGCGTACGCCAGCTGCTGCTGCACGATCTCCGTCGGATCCTCGAACTGGAAGACGAACGAATTCGCGAGCTTATCCTGTGCGAGCTTCACGTCCGATTCGGTGGCCGGCTCGGTGGCCAACGAGCCGATGGTCCGCCGCATCAGGCCGAGCGCCGCCACCGTCTTCTCGGCGCGTACCTGGGCGCCGGCACTGAAGAGACCTTCGCGCTTCGGCTCCGCGTCCCACTCGCTCCCGACGGAGTAGGCGAAGCCCGAATCACTCCGCACCCGCTGCAGCAGGCGCGCACTGAAGCCCGCGCCGCCCCCCAGGATGAAGTTGGCCACCTGGGCCGCGAAGTAGTCCGGCGTGTTGGCCTCGCGCACGCCGCCGCGGTGCGCCAGCACGAGGTTGCTCTGGTTGACATCCTTCTCGACCAGCACGACACGGGGCCCCTCGGCGTAGCTCACCGGCGGGGTGGCCCGGAGGCCCGGCTTGCAGGCCGGCCACCCGCGGACGTGCTCCTCCAGTTCCTGCAGCAATGCCCGCTCGTCGAAGTCGCCCGAGACGCCGAAGATGACCTGCTGCGGGCAGAACACCCGTTCCTGCACCCAGCGGAACCTTGCGGGCGTGAAGCTCGCGAGCTCGGCCGGCGTGGCGAGCGTGCGCCCCAACGGATGGTCGCCGTACATCACCTGCCCGAGCGCCCGCTCGAGCACGGCATTCGGCTCATCGTTCCGCCGGCGCCACGCTTCCTCCGCCCGCGTTGCCGCGATCCGCACGCGGGCCGTGTCGTTGCGCGGGTGCAGCATCGCGTCGAAGAGGAGATCGAGCATCCGGTCGCGGTGTCGCGACAGGCCGGCCGCGATGGCCCGGCTCTTCTCGGACCTCACCTGGAACCCGAATCCGATCGCGTAGAAGGCGGCCACCTTGTCGATCGAGTCGGGCGAAAGCCGAGTGGTACCGCCGGTGCGGAGCAGGTCGCCGGCCTCCTGGGCCACGGCCCACAGCGAATCGGGCACATTGGCGGCGCCCACCTTGGAGACCAGTTGCACCCGGAGCAGCGGGAGCGTGTGATCTTCCAGCAGATAGACCGGAATCCCATTGGAGAGCCGCACCTGCTTCGGCCGTGGCGGCGTGAAGCGCTGCGCCGGGAAGCGCAGCGCTTGCAGCGCCGCGCGAGTGTCCGGCTCCTGCGCCGCGGCCGGCAGGGCCGCGAGCCCGAGGAGCCACACGAGCAAGGGTGCGACGATGGTCACGGCGCGCATCATTGCGTCTCCCCGGTCGTAGACGTGTGGGCCGCAGCGGCCGCCGGCCGCACCAGTGTGGCGACCGTGCGATTGGCGGCCCCGAAGTAGGTCCGCGCCACTCGCTGCACGTCGGCCGCGGTCACGCGGGCGAGCGCCGCATCAGCCCGAAAGGTCTGGCGCCAGTCGTACCAGAGCGCCTCGCTCCGCGAGAGCTCGTTCGCCAGCCCCCAGTTGGATTGCAGCTCCTGGATCGCATTCACTTCGATGCGGTTGCGGACCCGCTGGAGCTCGAAGTCGGTCGGCGGCTCCCGCTGGAGCCGGTCGAGCTCCTCGTAGACGGCCTTCTCGATCTCCTCGGTCGTATGCGGCGCGACCGGCGTAGCCGCGAAGACGAGCAGCCTCGGATACAGCTCCCCCGGAAACGTCCCGGCACCCACGTCCGTGGCCGCGCGATCGTGGATGACGAGTCGCTGGTAGAGCCTGGAGACGCGGCTGGTGGTCAGCAGGGCGGTCAGCACTTCGAGTGCCGGCGTGTCGGCATGGCGCGCGTTCGGCACGTGGTAGCCGATGAACACCTGCGGGTTGGCGTCATACTCGACCTGGACGCGCCGCTCGCCGCGCTGGGGTGGCTCCTGGGTGACGACCGGCTGGTGCGGTGCGCCGGCCGGGATGGTGCCGAAGTAGCGCGTGGCCCAGGTCTTCATCGAGTCCACGTCGATGTCGCCCACGATGGCGACGACCGCGTTGTTGGGACCGTAGAAGCGCCGGAAATAGTCCAGGGCTGCCGGGCGGCTCACCGCCTGGATCTCGCTTCGCACGCCTGCCACGGGACGGCCATACGGATGGACCCGGAACGCCGCCCCGAGAAACTCTTCGAGGAGCAATCCACCGGGTCGGGTTTCCACTCGCATC
>DATEJD010000028.1:0-2838 GCA_035278325.1 Gemmatimonadales bacterium
CTGCTCCGCGACCGGATTGGGGCCCCGCGGGGGGCGCCGCAGGCGACCCGGCGGCGGGCGGCGCCGGAGGTGGCGGCCCGGGACGGGTAGCCTGGGCCGGACGGGCGGAGCGGGAGCCTGGGTCGCTACCGGCTCGACCGCCCCCGGCGACCAGCACCTGCGCGAGATCGACGATGCGGTCCAGCATCGTCCAGCGGAGCAGCAGGGTTTCGACGATGAGGCGCGGATTGGCGCTCCGGCGGATGGCGGTCTCGTTGTCGGCCAGCAGACGGAGCATCCGGAGCACGTCGCCCGCCTCGAGCCGCTCGCGGTGAGCCTGAAGCGCCTGCCGCAGGCCCTCGGTGAGCCCCTCGGGCTCATTGCCGAGCTGCAGCATGAGCAGCGCGCGCAGCGTCTCGCCGGCGCCGGCCATGAACTCGGCCAGATCGGCGCCCGCGTTGTCGAGCCGGTCCACCAGGGGGAAGATCCCCTCCGGGCGCCGCTCCGCCACCAGCGCCAGCACCTCGGCGTAGAGCTCGTCGCCCACCAGGCCGAGCACCTCGCGCACTCGCTCGGCGGTAATGGTCCCCTCGCCGAAGCTGAGGCACTGATCCAGCACGCTCAGGGCGTCCCGCATCCCGCCATCGGCGTGGCGCGCGATGAGCGTCAGCGCATCGTCGGTGGCCGCGATGCCCTCGGCGTCGAGCACCTGGCGCAGGCGGTCGCGGATGGCCGCGGGCCCGATCCGGCGGAAGTCGAACCGCTGGAGCCGCGACAGCACCGGTGCCGCCGCCGCGGCGATCTTCTGCGGCTCGGTGGTGGCGAACACGAAGACCACGCGGGGCGGTGGCTCCTCCAGCACCTTGAGCAGCGCGTTCCAGGCCTCGCGGGTGAGCATGTGCGCCTCATCCACGATGTAGACCTTGTAGTGGCCCTCGCGGGAGGCGGCGTACATGGCACGCTCGCGGAGCTCCCGGGCATCGTCGACCCCGCGGTTGCTGGCGGCGTCGATCTCCACCACGTCCAGGTTGGCGGTCCCGCTCCACACCCGGGTGCAGTTCTCGCACTCGCCGCAGGGGTCGCCCGAGGCATCCAGAGTGCCTTCGGCGACCTCGCCCTTGGCTCGGTTCGGACAGTTGAGCGCCATGGCGAGGATGCGCGCCGCGGTGGTCTTCCCTACGCCGCGCGGGCCCGTGAGGAGGTAGCCATGGCCGACCCGTCCACGGGCCACGGCCCCGCGCAGGACGGCGGCGACATGATCCTGGACCAGCAGGTCGGCGAAGCGCTTGGGGCGGTAACGGCGAGCGAGGGCGATGGTCACGCGATGGTCATGGGCGGAGGGAAAGAAAAGTGCCTCAGGCTCCCCGAAGCGACACCGGGCATCGCTTAGCGCTGCTACCGGCGAGGTCCTGACGCGGTTCACGCGCCGGCGCCCTTCGGACCTGAGGCACCCTTAATATATACTGGCCGCCCGCCCGATGGAACCTACTTGGAGGCGGGCGGCGGAGCGTTCGGGCTCCACATATCCGCCGCGAGTCGCCAGGTCCCGTCGGACTGGCGGCGGAGGACCTCGAGGAACTTGCCCTCCTCCCGGATGGGCGGCGCACCGGCGGCCTTGGGCGTTCCCTCGAGCGTGTAGTGGCCCCGGGCGTATGCCAAGTCGCCCCGACCCTCGATCTCGTCCGAGCTCACCACGATGGTGACGTGATAGGCGCTGAGGAGCCCCGCGAAGTACTGCTGGATGCGCTCCCGGCCCTCGATGGCGGCCGCGTCGGGCGGCAGCAGGTGGGCGTCCGGCAGGTAGAGCCCGGCCATCCCGGCCGCGTCGCCCGCGCCCGCGGCGCTCGCGAACGCCGAGTCGGTGGCGCGGATGGCGGCGACATCCTCCGCCGCCAGCGGGTCCGCCGCGGCCATCTTGCTGGAAGCGCGTTCCGCGGGAGCGGAGCTGCAGGCGGTGATCAGCACCAGGACCAGACTGAGCGAACGACGATGCATAGCGCCTCCGGTCGATGAGCCCCGGCCGGCCTCAGCCGAGGATGATGCGTTGTCGCTGCTGCATCCAGCGCAGCTCCCACGTCTCGGCCACCACCGCGCCGAGCAGGAACACGATCGCCGTGTAGTAGACCCAGAGCACGAACAGCACCGCCGCGCCGATATTGGCGTCACCCAGGGACGACTCCATCGAGGCGAAGTGGCTCAGGTAGAGGCCGTACAGCCGCTTGGCGATCTCGAACAGTACCGCCGTGAAGGTGGAGGCCAGGAGCGCGGTCCGCCAGGGGAGGCGCCGGACCGACGCGTAGCGGTAGGTGATGTAGAACAGCGAAATGGAGAACACGAAGGCCAGGAACTCACCCAGCAGCCGCCCCACCGTCGAGAAGAAGAACGCGAGCTGGGGGATGACCCGCTCGGAGCCGCGGGCCCAGGCGATCGCCACCAGGGTACTGATGCCCGTGTTCACCAGGAACAACACCACCGTGGCCACGACCATCGCGATGTCCCGTGCCTTTCCCGCCAGCCAGTTGAGCAGGAAGTTGCGTCGCGGGGCCGGGCGGGCGGAGACGTCGTAGATCTCGTTGAGCGAGGTCCGCACGCCGGCGAACAGGCGGGTGCTGAACCAGATGAAGGCGGGAATGGCGTAGAGCGAGATCTGCCCGCGATTCCGCGAGACCCCGATCAGGACGCGCTCCACGAAGGCAAACGGGTCGCCTCCTCCAGAGGAGGCGTGCGGCGGGAAGAACCGGTGGAACAACGCCGTCGGGTTCACGGCCGGACCGCCGGCGATGGCCTCGGCCGCGTGGGTCAGCCCGATCAGCACCAGCACCACGAACGGGACCGCCGCGAGCACGGCGTCGAATGTCA
>DATEJD010000029.1:0-5983 GCA_035278325.1 Gemmatimonadales bacterium
CCGGCAGCGCGCCCCTCGCGGCACACCGGACCCGACATGCTATGACCGGAATCGACGCGGCTCGATCCCGTACCGCCGGACCTTGTAGCTCAGAATCCGCTCGGTCGTATTCAGCAAGCGCGCCGCCTTGGCGCGATTCCCCCGCGAGCTCTTGAGCGCATCCTGAATCAGGTTGCTTTCGAACATCCCCACCGCCTCCGCCAGCGACTGCGACACCACCGTCCCCGACGCCTCCGCCGTCTGCAGCGTGGGCGAGAGATGGTGCCCATGGATCACGTCGCTGTCCGCCACCAGCACGGCCCGCTCGATCGTGTTCTCGAGCTCGCGCACGTTGCCGGGCCAGTGATAGGCCATCAGCATGTCGATGGCGGGAGTCGAGATCCGCTTGATGGTGCGACTGTGCACCCGGGCGTACTTCTCGACGAAATGGTCGGCCAGGAGCAGCACGTCCGACTTCCGCTCCCGGAGCGGCGGCACGTAGATGGTGAAGACGTTGAGCCGGTAGTACAGGTCCTCGCGAAATGTCCCCTCCTCGAGCGCGCGCTCGAGGTCCTTGTTGGTGGCCGTGATGAGCCGCACGTCCACCCGAAGGGTCTCGTTTCCGCCCAGCCGCTCGAACTCGCGGCCCTGGAGCACCCGAAGCAGCTTGGCCTGGGTGGACGGGCTCAGCTCCCCGATCTCGTCGAGGAAGAGCGTCCCGCCGTCGGCCTGCTCGAACTTGCCCTTCCGTCGAGCCTGGGCCCCGGTGAACGCGCCGCGCTCATGCCCGAACAGCTCCGCCTCCACCAGCGTCTCCGGCAGCGCCGCGCAGTTGACCCGGACAAACGGCTTCCCCGCCCGCGGCGAATGGTGGTGCAGCGCGTGGGCGATGAGCTCCTTCCCCGTGCCGCTCTCACCCCGGATCATCACTGTAGCCGTCGTCCCTACGACCTGGTGCACCTGCTCGTACACCCGCCGCATCGGCCCGCTGTTGCCGACGATATTCACGAACTCGTATCGCTCGCGCAGCTCTTCTCGGAGCTGGGTGTTCTCCTCCACCAGCCGTTGGCGCTCGCCCTCGACCAGCCTGTGAATTCGGACCGCCTGCGACACCATCGCCGCGGTGATCCGGAGGACCTTGATCATCCGCTCGGCGTCGCCCTCGGCCATGACCGGCATCTCGACCGCGAGGGTGCCGGCGCTCCGGCCGTCCATCAGGATCGGCACGCAGAGGAAGCTCATGTCCTCCTTCCCTCGGGCGTCGCGTGGGACCGCGCGAAACAGGAACCCCGGCTCCTCGCTCAGATGCGGCACGATCTCGGGCGTGCCGCGCTGGGCCACCCGGCCGGTGATCCCCTCGCCTACCCGGTACCGTATCCGACCCGGCGTGCGGGGATAGCCCAGCGCGGCTTCGACCACCAGGAGCCCGCTGGCCTCTTCGATGAGGGTGACAGCCCCGCGCACCGCGCCGCAGCGTCGCTCGAGCACCTCCAGAACGCCGTAGAGTCCAGTCTCAAGGCTCAGGCTGCCGGCCAGCGCCTGCCCCACCTCGAGCAGGGTCGCGAGCTTGCGGACGTCGCGATCCTCGGTCGCGGGGTCCGCCGCGGCCGGCCGGCTGCTGTCCGACTCATCGTCGACCGGCTCCAGGCCGTTCGCGCGCCTCGATTGGCCCCGCTTCGCGCCGGCGTCGTCGGTGACCAGAGAGGGCATGTGGAACACGATTTTGCGGGGGGCCGGAGGCATGGCGGCTCGAGGCGGAGAAAAGGCGTCAGTTAAACCTGCAGGAGTGTAACTCATTCTCTGCTAGAAATGCAAACTTACCACCACTTATGGGCCATATAGGCGCCAATATGGCTACTTGAGTACTGAAAATGTGCATTATTTGCAGAAATCGGGTCTCGCCCATAGAGGTTTTCAGGGTCCCACCCCAAAAACCTCGCGCGACGAGCTCTTCCGTCTCGGAATGAGAGAAGCGTCAAGCGGCACGGAGTCCTTCGTGTCCTTCGTGCCGTTGTGGTGAACAGCCGCACCGAGTTCTCCCGGCCCAGGAGCCACTGCGCGATGAGGGCGTGTACCTAGGACTTCAGGTGAGCTCCCTGCCGCCCAGGCGCATCCGGCCTTCCGCCGGCTAGCCCTGGGGCGGAGAAACGAAAAGGGCATGCCTCGAAGGCATGCCCTGGATCGTTCGCGAATGACTCCGGTCTTACTGCGAGCCGGTGTTGTGATGCCCGCCGATCGGGATCGCGAGGCCGAGCGAGGCGACCAGGTCGTTCTGGAACTTGTCGCCGCCCCCGAAGTCACCGTTGTACATGTAGTCCTCGAGGTCCAGCCGGATCGCGGTCGCGTTGTTCTGCCCCAGGCCAAAGCGGAATCCCGCCCCGACGTTGGCCCCGAAATCCGTACTGCTCTTGTTGTTGTCGAATGGATTCTTGCCCCGCGTGATCAGGGCCGGCCCGCCCGCGATGTAGAACCCGACCCGGCTGTCGGCGGGACTCAGCGCCAGCATGAGCCGCCCGGCGGCGATCAGCATGTTGGTGTTGGTCTCGTTGATGGTCTCGCCCGAGATCTTGGCCGGCGCGTATCCGCCGACTGCCTCGAAGCCGAGGTGCCCCGAGCCCCAGAAGGTGAGGCGGGCGCCACCGACGACGCTCACGTCGCGGCTCAACGCGTTATTGAGGACGTCGGAGACTGAATTGCGCGTCGGGATATAGGCGCCGACCCAGGGGACCAGGTCTACCCCCTGCGCCACAGCCTTCGCCGGCACGGCGGCGCATAATGCGGTGGCTGCCAGGATCGCCGGAACCTTCGTGAGTTTCAGGATCGACATACACACTCCGCTGGTAAACGGTGCCGCCGCGCCGTAGATAGCGCGCGGACCGGGACTTCGCCCGGCAGGCCTACTATGCCGATGCCCCGGAGGGGGCGCTGTGAAGTCAGGGTGGTCAGGCGTGTGGGATGAGTCACCGCCGACATCAGATGTGCCGTGAGTCCAACGAGTTCACGGTGGAAAAAGGGGCACGATTTCTCGTGCCCCTTTGGTACGCTCGGACGTCCTCTCTCGTCGCAATCACCGACTCCGGCGCGAGCTCTTCCGCCCACGGCCGCGGCTGGTGCTCCTCCGGGCGCGGCTCCGGCTGCTGCTCTTCCGCGCCCGGCTGGTGCTCGCGCGCTTCCGCGTCGAGCCACCCGCCCTGCGCTTGCGCGTGGCGGCCGCCTTCCGGGCCGACGCCGACCGAGCCGCCTTGCTGCGCCGCGCCGAAGCGCGACCGCCCAGCCGTCCACCCTTCTTTGCCGGTCTCTTGTTGGTCTTGCGGCCGCGCCCCGAGCCCGACTTCTTGCCGCCGCCCGACATCGCGTTCTCGGTCGCCCAGGCGCGACGCTCCGCCTCCGACCGGGGCACGCCCCGGCGCTCGTAGCCCTCTTCGATGTGCCGAGCCTGACGCCGCTGTTTGGCGGTGTAGGACGACTTATCACCACGCGGCATGTTCCACTCCCAAGTTGAGTTGCACTGGGAACATCATCTGCGGAAACACGTCGAGGCCGTGCGGTCGGTCACAGGATAAACCGATGACCTTGATGAGCCGGGCGAGCAAAGGTGGGTGGAACGGGCACGAGTGCCCGTTCCCGCGAGATAGTTAAGAAGGGGGAGTTGAAGGGGAAAAACAGCGAGAGCAGTGGATCGGGCAGCGCACCCGGCCGCTGAGCAGGGGACTCAGGGCTCGCTCGGGCGTCTCGCCAGTAGCCGCTCGGTTCTTACTCCCACTAGGAGCGCAAGATAGGGGGGCCGAAAGTGACCGCTGTGCGGTGGATCACACCGTTGCGCCGAGGTACGATTCGAGCCCACGCCCGGCCAGCACGTCACTCGCGACTGTGAGATGTACGCCACGGTCGCGCCAGCTCTCGAGCAGTCGGTCGCCCTGCTCGGGATAGATGGCGCGGATCGCGTCGGTCACGAGAAACAGGTCGGCCTCGGGTCGATGACGGAGCAATCCCTCCACCGTGTACTTGTCGCAGAAGTCGGTGGCGACGCCGTAGATCACGATCGCCTCGGGCTCGAGCGCCCGGAGCAGCGTCGTGGTGTTGGCGTTGGAGAACACGTCGAGCGTGCGCTTGGTCAGCAGGAAGTCGCCGCGGTGGCCGAGAATCCGGTGAGCCAGCGCGCCCGGATCCTGCAGCTCTGGCTCGATGATCATCGGGTCCCTGAGCGCTGTCTCGGCGATCTTCTGCTGCCCAGGCGTATCGTGCATGCAATGCGGCGGAAACGTGCTGACCCAGTCGGGCGTGTCGCTGATCTCGGCGTCCGTGAGCCGGTGATCGTCCGCCGAAGCGACGATGGGAATCCGGCGGGCGTGGGCAAACCCGGTGAGGGCCGCGAGGGTGGGGATGATCGCCTCGCTGTCCGGCACGTACAGCCCGCCGTCGGCGTGCATGAAGTCGTAGAGCGTGTCGACATCCCAGAACAGCAAGCGCGTCATGTGCACTCCCGATGATCCTCGAAATCTATCGGCCTCGAACCGCTCCGGTTGACTTCCGGCCGGGTGGTCCATAAATCCCGGCAGCTTCGCCCGGCGGCTTGACCGTCGCTTGGCCCGGCGGCTTCGCGGCCCGCCCCATCGCCTGGAGAGTCGGAATGTCGCATCGCGTCACTCGCCCCACGCTCCTCGGTGCCGCCGGCCTGATCTGGTGCCTGGCCGCAGCGCCGGACGCGCGCGCGCAGGTGGACTCGAGTCAGGCAAGGGACACGACCGGCCGGGACACTACCCGTGTCCCTCCCGGCGCGCCGGCGGCGCGCGCGCCTGTGGCGGAGGAAGCCGAGCAACCGGGCCCGGAGCCCCGCGCCCGCTGGCGCACCAGCTGGTTCCCGTACCTCGCGGGCGGCGCCAACGACAGCCCGGTGCTCGCCTTCCGGGTCCGCCACTGGCAGCCGGCCGATTACGAGGCGCGCACCACCTACACCGCGGCCCTGAACGGCGACGCGGGCATCGCTCCGCGCGGCAGTCGGTACCTGGCGGTGTCGTTCAAGGCGCCCGGCCTGTGGGACGGTTGGCGGATCAGCTCCCTGGGCATCCTTCAGCGGGAAGCCCGCTACGGGTACTATGGCCTGGGCAACGACACCCGGTTCGACCCCGACTCCGTGGGCAAGGACGATCCCTTCCTCTACCGCATGCGGCGCACCCGGTATCGGGGCGCGGTCGAGGTCACCCGCCGGGTCAAGGGACCACTCCAGGTCGCCTTCCTCGGCGACTACGAGCATGCGCGCTTCACCTCGCTGCCCGGTCCGTCGAAGTTCGTGGACGACTTCCCTTCCGGCGAGCTCAAGGAAGACGACATCTCCGGCCGGGTCGCCCTGATCTACGACACCCGCGACAACGAATTCAACACGCATCAGGGGGTTCTGCTCGAAGCCGGAACCCAGGTGGGAAGCGGCAACAACGGCTACACCCGCCAATATGCCATCCTTCGCGGCTATCTCACCGTGCGCGAGGGCACCGTGCTGGCGGCCCGGATCGCGGGCTCGGGCATGGGCGGGAGGCCGTCGCTCGACGCGCGCTTCGTGCTGCCCGGCTGGGAGCGCGAGATCCCGGTGCTGGGAGGCGAGTATTCCCACCGCGGGCTCGACTACGGACGGCTCACCGGACGCGGCACCCTGTTCGGCAACTTCGAGGTGCGGCACGATCTGCTGGCGCTCGGCGACCTGGGCGCGATCACGCTGCTGGGGTTCCTCGACGCCGGCCGGGTGTTCGAGAACGAGGACTTCAGGCTCACGACCAAGGACATGAAGGTGGGCGGGGGCGGCGGGATCGCGCTGCGGATTCTGCGGGCGAATATTTTTGTGTTCAACTATGCCCGCGGGCCGGATGGAGGCAATTTCTCGGTCGGGAGCGGGTGGATGTTCTAGCTGCTGCGCCCGGGCGGGACGCGAGCAGCGGTAGGGCCGAGCCGATTGCGAGTCAGCCTGAGTCAAGGAATCAGCCTGAGTCAGGAGTCACCCTGAGTCAGGAGT
>DATEJD010000030.1:0-18026 GCA_035278325.1 Gemmatimonadales bacterium
CCCCGGTCGCGATCGTGAGTCAGACAATGGCCCAGCGGTACTGGCCCGGGCGCGACCCGGTCGGTTCGCGGCTCACCTTCGGCAATCCCGCTGATTCCACCAGCACCTGGATGACGGTGGTGGGCGTGGTCGGCGACGTGCGCCAGGAAGGCGCGGTGAGCCCGGCTTACCCGCAGATGTACGTGCCCTTCGCGCAGGTGTCGGGCCGCTCGATCGTGGTCTCGCTCCGAGCCGGTCAGGATCCCTCCGCGCTGGTCCCGTCGCTCAAGCAGGCGCTCGCGAGCGTCGACCCCAACCTGGCGCTCTCGCGGGTGACCACGATGGAGCAGCGGGTCGCCACGACGCTTGCGCGGCCGCGGGTGAACGCGCTCCTGCTCGCCGCCTTCGCGGCGACGGCCCTGATCCTCGCGGCGCTCGGCATCTACGGCGTGATCGCGTATAGCGTGGTGCAGCGGACCCGCGAGCTGGGAATCCGCATCGCGCTCGGGGCCCGCGCCGAGGACGTCCTCGGGATGGTCATGCGGGAGGGTCTGACCCCCGTGCTGATCGGGCTCGCGATCGGCCTGGCCATGGCGGCGGTGGGGAGCCGGGTGCTGCGCTCACTGCTCTACGGCGTGGCGGCGACGGACCTGGCCACCTATGCCGCCGTGGCCGGGTTCCTGGCGGCGGTCGCGGCAGCCGCCAGCTACGTGCCGGCCCGGCGGGCGGCGCACTCCGATCCCATGACGGCGCTTCGCGCGGAGTGATCCCATGAACGACATCCGCTTTGCTGTCCGCTCACTGCGCCGGAGCCCGACGCTCGCCATCGCCGTGGTGCTCACGCTGGCGCTCTGCATCGGGGCCACCACCGCGGTCTTCAGCGTGGTGTACGCGGTGCTGTTCCGGCCGCTGCCGTTCAAGGACCCCGACGGTCTGATGCTGCTCACGGAAGTGTGGAAGGGTCAAACCGGGGGCTCGGTGTCGGTGGGGAACTGGGCCGACGCCAAGCGCGACGATCGCCTGTTCGCCCATCTGGTACCGATGTCGGGCGCCAGCGTCAACCTCGCGGGCTCCGACGTGCCCGAGAACGTGACCGGCGCCCGGGTGGGCTGGGACTTCTTTCAGCTGCTCGGCGTGGCGCCGGCGCTCGGCCGTGCCTTCCTGCCCGACGAGGATCGGCCCGGGAGCGACGGTGTCGTGATTCTGAGCGACGGCCTGTGGCGGCGGCGATTCGGCGCCGACCGGAGCGTCGTGGGCCGGGAGATCCGGATCGACGGCGCCCCCCGCCAGGTCATCGGCGTCATGCCGGCATCCATGGACTACACGCTGTACGGCGAGGAGCTGTGGCTTCCCGCCGCCTTCACGCCCGCGCAGCTGGCCGAGCACGATGAGCACTACCTCATGGTTCTTGGCCGGCTCCGGCCCGGCGTCAGCGCGTCTGAGGTGCAGCCGGAGCTGGACCAGATCGCGCGCGGCTTGCAGGAGCGCTTTCCGCGGGAGAACAGCGAGCGCGGCCTCGCGGTCAGCAACCTTCACGAGGAGCTGGTCGGGGATTACCGCACCCGGCTCTACGTCCTGCTCGGCGCGGTCGGATTCGTGCTGCTGATCGCCTGCGCCAATATCGCGAATCTGTTGCTCGCCCGTGCGACCGCGCGGTCACGCGAGACGGCGATCCGTGCGGCGGTGGGCGCCGGCCGGCGGCACATCGTGCGCCACGCCCTGGCCGAGAGCCTGGTGCTGGCCGCCGCCGGCGGCCTCCTGGGCGTGGTCGCGGCGTACTGGGGCGTCGCGGCGCTCACGGCCATCGGCCCGGCCGACATTCCGCGGCTCCAGCTCGCCCGGGTGGACGCGCCCGTCCTCCTGTTCGTCGTGGCCTTGACGCTCCTGGCCGGCCTCATCTTCGGCCTCGCGCCGGCGGCGCGCATGGCGAGCCAGCTGCCGCAGGAGGCGCTCAAGGAAGGCGGGCGCACCGGGTCGGGCGGACGGCGCGATCGACTCCGGAGCGCGCTGGTCGTGGGCGAGATCGCACTGGCGCTGGTGCTGCTCACCGGTGCGGGGTTGCTCATCCGGAGCGCCATCGCGCTCAACGAGGTGGATCCGGGCTTCGACCCCCGCGGCGTGCTGGTGGGGCGGGTCTCGCTGCCGGCCAGCGGCTACGACTCCCCGGACGTCGCCGGGCAGGCCTTCGAGCGTATCGCCGAAGGGCTCGCGCAGGCACCCGGCGTCACCGCCGCGGGGCTGGCCTCGTCCGCGCCGTTCGAGGGCAGCGGCGACAACGGGCTCATTCCCGAAGGTCGCCCGCTCGAGGTCCAGTACGCGATTCCGGCCGACTTCCGGCTGGTGACACCCGGCTACCTCACCGCGATGGGCCTTCGGCTTCGGGCCGGCCGCGCCTTGACCGCGCAGGACCGCGCGGGCACGCCGCGGGTGATGCTGATCAACGAGACCCTGGCGCGGCGTGCGTGGCCCGGGGAGGACCCGATCGGGAAGCGGGTCGCGTGCTGCGAGCCGGGGCCCGACGGCAACCCCAACTGGAAGACGGTGGTGGGTGTCATTGCCGACGTGCACGCCCGCGGACTCGGCCGGGAGGCGCCGCCGGAGTTCTACCTGCCCATGGCCCAGGCGCCCAAGGCGGCGTGGCGCTGGATCGACCGCACCATGACGCTCGCGGTCCGGATGCCGGGCGATCCGATGACCGCGGCGCCGGCCATGCGCGACGCGGTGTGGCGAGTCGACCGCTCGCTCCCGGTCTACAACATCGCCACCATGGGCGACCGCCGGAGCGCGTCGCTCGCCTCTTCCCGCTTCAGCACGCTGCTGCTGACGGCCTTCGGCGGCATCGCCCTCGTGCTCGCGGCCATCGGGGTCTACGGCGTCATCTCGTACGGGGTGACCCAGCGCGCGCAGGAGATCGGGATCCGCGTGGCGCTCGGCGCGGGGCGGGCCCGGGTGCTGCGCCTCGTGGTGGGGCACGCGGCCCTGCTCACGGGCATCGGGCTCGTCCTCGGGCTGACGGGCGCCATGCTGCTGGCTCGCCTCATGGGCGGGCTCCTGTTCCGCGTGAGCCCGACCGATCCCCCCACCCTCGGCGCCGGTGTGCTGGTCCTGAGCGGGGTGGCGCTCGTCGCGGCGCTCCTGCCGGCCGAGCGCGCGGCCCGGCTCGATCCTTCGGTGACGCTGCGCGCGGAGTGACCATGGCCCTCGCGATCGATCCTCTCATCCGGCTGCAGAACGTGTCGAAGATCTTCCATACGGAAGAGGTGGAGACGCACGCGCTCTCGCAGATCGACCTCGACATCCGCGCCGGCGAGTACGTGGCCATCTGCGGTCCGTCCGGCTGCGGCAAGACGACGCTGCTCTCGATCCTCGGCCTGCTCGACACGCCGAGCGAGGGGAGCTACGTGCTGGCCGGCGAGCCGGTCTCCACGCTCTCCATCGCCCAGCGCGCCCGGGTTCGGGCCCGCGCCATCGGCTTCATCTTCCAGGCCTTCAACCTGATCGGCGACCTCACGGTGTACCAGAACGTCGAGCTCACACTGCGCTACCGCGGCATGCCGCCGGAGGAGCGGCGGGCAGCCACGCTGGCCGCGCTCGACCGGGTGGGGCTGCTCCACCGGCTGCGCCACTATCCGGCCCAGCTCTCGGGCGGCCAGCAGCAGCGGGTGGCGGTGGCCCGCGCGGTGGCTGGCAAGCCACTGGTGCTCCTGGCCGACGAGCCGACCGGCAATCTCGATTCGGCCAACGGCGCCGGTGTGACCGCGCTGCTCCGCGAGCTCAACCAGGACGGGGCCACGCTGGTGGTGGTCACCCACGATCCCCGCTACCTCCGCGAGGCACGGCGGACGGTGTACCTCTACGACGGACGCCTGGTGCCGGGCGCGCCACGGGACGTGGAGGTGGCCTGATGGACGCGTTCTGGCGGGACCTCCGATTCGCGTTGCGCGGGCTCGGGCGGAGCCCGGCGTTCACGATCGTCGCGGTGCTGACACTCGCGCTGGGCATCGGCGCCAACACCGCGATCTTCAGCGTCGTCAACGCCGTGCTGCTCAAGCCACTGGCCTACACCCGGCCGGACCAGCTGGTGAGCGTGCGGGCCAAGCTGGTGGGACGGAGCGCTCGCGACGTGCAGATGTCCCAGCCCGAGTACCATGACCTGCTGAACGAGGTCCCCGCGATCGGGGATCTCGCCGCCATCTGGCCGATCAACATCAACCTGACCGGCTCCGACGAGCCCGAGCGGATCCAGGCCGCCGTGGTGAGCTACAACTACTTCTCGCTGCTCGGCGTGGCCCCCGCGCTGGGGCGCGACTTCACCAAGGCGGACGACCAGGGACACATCGGGTACGTCGCGCTCATCTCGTACGACCTCTGGCAGCGGCGCTTCGGCGGCGAGCGATCCGTGATCGGCCGGACGGTGCGGCTCGACGACGATCCGATCACCATCATCGGCATCATGCCCAAGGGTTTCCGGCATCCGGTCGAGAGCGGCGCGTCGCCCATGGAGCTGTGGGCGCCGGTGGCGCTGGACGATCCGGACACCAACTTCGTGAACCTGCGTCGGGCGCGGGTGTTCGATCTGATCGGCCGACTCAAGCCGGGCGCCACGGTGGACGAGCTGCAGGCCCAGCTGCTGGCGCTCACCGGCCGCCTGGCGCAGCGCTACCCCACCGACTATCCGTCGGCGCTGGGCTGGCAGGCCGAGGGTATTCCGCTGGCCGAGCGGGTGGTGGGGAAGGTGCGGCCGGCGCTGCTGGTGCTGCTCGGCGCGGTCGGCTTCGTACTGCTGATCGGCTGCGCTAACGTGGCCAACCTGCTCCTCGCCCGCGCGACCACGCGCGACCGCGAGATCGCCATCCGCACGGCGATGGGCGGGAGCCGCATGCGGCTCATGCGCCAGCTCCTCACCGAGAGCGTGGTGCTCGCGGCGCTCGGCGGACTGGTGGGCCTCCTGATCGCGGCGTGGGGCACGACGGCGCTGGGCGAGCTGGCGCGGCTCTACCTGCCAAGAGCGCGCGACATCGGCATCGATCACTCGGTGCTGGCCTTCACGGCGGGGCTCATCGTGCTCACCGGCGTCGGCTTCGGCATCATTCCCGCGCTCCAGGCCTCACGGCCCGACCTCCAGAGCGTGCTCAAGGACGCGGGACGCGGGGCCACGGCCGGGGCGCCTCGAAGCCGGGTGCGCGGGGCGCTGGTGGTGATGGAGGTGGCCGTGGCGCTGGTGCTCCTGGCCGGTGCCGGGCTGCTGCTCCGGAGCTTCGAGCGGCTGATCGCGGTGGAGCCCGGGTTCAACCCCGACAATCTGCTGGCGCTGCAGGTCTGGCTGCCGGTGCAGAACGAGCCGTCCAAGGGCCGCTATTTCACCCCCGAGCAGCGGCGCGCCTTCTACAGCCGGACCCTGGAAGCCGTCGAGCGGGTCCCCGGCGTGCGGCAGGCGGCACAGGTGAGCCGGCTGCCCTACCGCGGCCGGGGCGACACCAGGTTCGAGATCGAGGGCCGTCCGGTCCCCCCCGACCAGCCGAGCCCCGTGGCCGAGATCCGCTCGGTGACACCGGCATACTTCGCGACCATGCAGATCCCGATCCTGCGCGGGCGCACGATCGCCCCCGTGGTCGACTCCACCGGCCCCGCCGAGGTCGTGATCAACCAGACGCTTGCGACCAAGTACTGGCCCAACGACAACCCGATCGACCGCCGCATACGGGTGTTCGGGCCGCAGGGCCCCATGGTCACGATCGTGGGCGTGGCCGCCGACGCGCGGCAGGTCGCGCCCGACCAGCCGCCGCGGGACGAGATCTTCCTCTCGAGCCAGCGGTTCCCGACTCAGGAGATGGCGTTCATCGTGCGCACCGACGGCGACCCGACGCGCCTCGGGCCGGCGGTCACGCGCGCGATCCGGAGCGTCGATCCCGATCAGCCGGTCTTCGGCATGTCCCCGATGACCAAGATCGTGTCCGACGCGAGCGCGGAGCGGCGGTTCTCGCTGCTCCTGCTCACCCTGTTCGCGGGCCTCGCGCTGCTGCTGTCCTCCATCGGGATCTATGGCGTCATGGCGTACAGCACCACGCAGCGCCGCCACGAGATCGGCATCCGGCTGGCGCTCGGCGCCGGCACCCGAGACGTGCTCGGGCTGGTGGTGGGGCAGGGGATGCGGCTGGTCGGCATCGGACTGCTCATCGGGCTCACCGGCGCGTGGCTCCTGAGCCGCGTGCTCACCAGCCAGCTCTACGGGGTGAGCGCGCGCGACCCGCTCACCTACGTCGCGGTCGCCGTCGTGCTGGGCGTGGTCGCGCTCACGGCGAGCTATCTGCCGGCGCGGCGTGCCCTGCGGGTGGACCCGATGACTTCCCTGAGGTCCGAATGAACGGGCTCGCGCAGGATCTTCGCTACGCGCTCCGGTCTCTGGCGAAGGCGCCGGGGTTCACCGCGGTGACCTTGTTCACGCTGGCCCTCGGCATCGGCGCCAACAGCGCGATCTTCAGCGTGGTGAACGCCGTGCTCATCCGGCCGTTCCCCTACCCCGACCCCGACCGCCTGGTGGTGGTGCGGGAGACCTATGGCGGTGGGGAGCAGGGCTCGGTGAGCGGCGCCAACGCGCTCGACTGGCAGGCGCGGGCGCGCTCGTTTCAGTCGCTGGCCGCGTGGCGGGGCATCGCGGTGACGCTGCTCGGCGCGGGAGAGCCGGAAGAGTTGACCGCGGCGCTCGTCTCGTCGGACTTCTTCCGCACGCTCGGCGTCGCGCCGGTCATGGGCCGGGGCCTGCTGCCGGGGGAGGATCACGGCCAGGGCACCGTGGCCATCATCGGCGAGTCGCTGTGGCGCACCCGCTTCGGGGCCGACCCCACGATCCTGGGCCGGACGATCGATCTCAGCGGCAGGCCGTACACGGTGGTCGGGGTGGCGCCCGGCTCGCTCGAATATCCCGGCCGGACCCAGCTCTACCTGCCGTTGGGGTTCGGTCTGGAGCGGGCCAACGACCGCGACTCTCACTCGTACGACGTGGTCGCCCGGCTCAAGCCGGGCGTGACGCTGGACGCCGCGCAGCAGGACATGAGCGCGGTGGCCCGAGGGCTCTCGGCCGAATACCCCGCGACCAACACCGGGCGCAGCGCGGTGGTGATTCCGTTCGCCGAGGACATGGTGGGAAGCATCCGGCCCGCGCTGCTGCTGCTGCTGGGCGCGGTCGCCTTCGTGCTGCTCATCGCCTGTGCCAACGTGGCGAACCTGTTCCTCGCCCGGGCCTCGTCGCGCACCCGCGAGCTGGCGGTGCGCGCGGCCCTGGGCGCCGGCCGGCGCCGCCTGATGCAGCAGGCCATGGCCGAGGCGGTGGTGCTGTCGCTTCTGGGGGGCGCGCTGGGCACCCTGGTGGCCACCTGGGCGGTCGACGCGCTGGTGGCGCTCCATCCGCGCGGCATCCCCCGCCTCAGCGGGATCGCGGTGGATGGGCGGGTGCTGGCCTTCACCCTGCTGGTATCGCTCGCCGTCGGCGTCCTGTTCGGCCTGGTGCCCGCGCTCGCCGCCGCCCACCATGACCCCGCCGACTCGTTCCGGGGCGAAGGGCGCGGCACGTCGGGTCGCCACGGCAGCCGGTTCCGCTCGGGACTAGTGGTGACGCAGGTGGCGCTCGCGCTGGTGCTCCTCGCCGGCGCGGCGCTCCTGATCGTGAGCGTGCGGCGGCTGGCCGGCGTCGATCCCGGGTTCCAGCCGGAGCACGCGGCCGCGTTCCAGTTCAACGTCCCCAGTGCGAAGTACAACGGCGCGGATGCGCAGCGGGCGTTCGTGTCACGAGTGCTCGCGCAGCTCGGCGCGGTCCCCGGCGTATCACACGCCGGCGCGGTGTACTTCCTGCCGCTGGGCGACGGCAGCACCAACGGCGACGTCTCCGTCGAAGGCCAGCCGCCGGCCACGCCCGGCAAGGAGCGCTATGCCGGTTACCGGATCGTCATGGGCGACTATCTCGAGAGCATGGGCATCGCCGTGCGACGGGGCCGCGCACTTCGACCCACCGATGCCGGCGGACAGCCGCTCGTGGCCGTGGTCAACGAGGCGTTCGCGCGCTCGTTCTTCGGTGCGGAGGATCCGCTGGGAAAGCGGGTCGCCTTCGGCTCGCCGGACAGCACGACCGAGTGGCGGGAGATCGTGGGAATCGTGGGCGACGTCCACCACAGCGGACTCAGCTCCAAGCCCCAACCCGAGCTCTACGTGCCCGCCACCCAGCTCACGGCCGAGTTCTGGACCATCTTCACCTCGCTGCCGATCTCGTTCGTGGTCCGGAGCAATCTGCCCGTGACTACGCTCTTTCCCGCGATCAAAGCCGCGGTCCGTGAGGTCGACCCCGAGCAGGCCGTGAGCCGCCTCCGTCCGGTGAGCGAGCTGGTGAGCGATTCCGTGGCGCGCTACCGCTTCAGCATGCTGCTGCTCACGGTGTTCGGGGCGCTGGCGCTGATCATCGCGGCGGTCGGCGTCTACGGCGTGATGGCCTACGCGGTGAGCCAGCGGACCCGCGAGCTGGGCATCCGTCTCGCGCTCGGCGCCAGCCGGTCGAGCGTCCAATACCTGGTGCTCGGCCGGGGCCTCGGCATGGCCGCGCTGGGCATCGGGATCGGGCTCGCGGGCGCGCTCGCGCTCACGCGGCTGCTCGTGAGCCAGCTGTTCGGCGTCAGTCCGACCGATCCGGCCGTCCTCGCCGCCGCGGTCGGAACCCTGGCAGCGGTGTCGGCGGTCGCGTGCTTCATTCCCGCGTTCCGCGCCACCCGAGTCGATCCCGTCATCGCCCTTCGGAGCGAGTGATGCATACCGCGCTGCAGGACCTGCGCTCTGCGGCCCGCGCGCTCCGGCGCACACCGGGCTTCCCGAGCAATCCTTATTTCAGGCTGGAGCTTCCGTGATCCGACTCGCCAACCTCGACCGCTACTATCAGACCGGCCCGACCCGGACGTACGTGCTCCGGCGCATCGACCTCGAGATCCGCGAGGGCGAGTTCGTCACGATCATGGGGCCGTCCGGGGCGGGGAAGTCCACCCTGCTCAGCATCCTCGGCCTGCTCGACAACGCCTGGAGCGGCGAATACTGGTTCCTCGACCAGGCGGTGCACGAGCTGCCGCCCAAGAAGCGGGTCGAGCTCAACAAGCGCTACATCGGGTTCGTGTTCCAGAAATACCACCTGCTGGACGACCTCACGGTCTACGAGAACCTCGAGATTCCCCTGTCCTATCGCGACGTGAAGCCCAAGGAGCGGGCGGCCATCGTGGCGGAGACGCTGGACCGGTTCCAGATGGTGGGGAAGAAGGACCTGTACCCGAGCCAGCTGAGCGGCGGTCAGCAGCAGCTCGTGGGGGTGGCGCGCGCCGTCATTGCCAACCCCAAGCTGCTCCTGGCCGACGAGCCGACCGGCAACCTGCACAGCGCGCAGGGCGAGGAAATCATGGAGCTGTTCACCCGGCTCAACCAGCAGGGCACCACGATCGTGCAGGTGACGCACTCGGAGAAGAACGCGGCGTACGGGAACCGGACGATTCAACTGCGGGATGGGTGGGTGGTGGCGCCGTCGGAGGCCCTGACCAGGTAAGCGGTGAGCGGGAGTGAGTCACCCTGAACGCCGTGAAGGGGGCATGCGTTTGGGCATGCCCCCTTCGCTCCGCTCAGGGTGACTCACTCCCGCTCACCGCTCACCGTCCCGATTAGATTCTGCCTCAACCCATCCACCCCAGCCCTTGCCTACTACGCCCCCGGTCCCCCACATCCTCGTCGCGGACGATCAGGCCGATGTCCGCGAGGCGCTCCGTCTCCTGCTCAAGGGGGAGGGCTACGCCATCGAGACCGCGGGCTCACCGGCGGCGGTGCTCTCGGCGGTGCAGCGCGCCGACTTCGACGCGGTGCTGCTCGATCTCAACTACGCCCGAGACACGACGACAGGACGGGAAGGACTCGAGCTGGTGTCCGAGCTCCAGGCCCTCGATGCCACCCTGCCCGCGGTGGTGATGACGGCGTGGGGAAGCGTGGACAAGGCGGTCGAGGCCATGCGCCGCGGCGCGCGGGACTTCATCGAAAAGCCGTGGGACAACGCGCGGCTGCTGGCCACGCTTCGCACCCAGGTCGAGCTCGGGCGCGCGCTCCGGCGCACCCGCCGGCTCGAGGGCGAGAACCGGCTGCTCCGGCGCGACGGGCGGCCCGAGCTCATCGCCAAGTCCGCCGCGATGCGGCCGGTGCTCCAGCTCATCGAGAAAGTGGCGCCGTCGGACGCCAACGTGCTCATCACCGGCGAGCACGGCACCGGCAAGGAAATAGTGGCGCAGTGGATCCACGCCGCGTCACCCCGCGCCGGGCGGCCGCTCGTGGCCGTGAACCTGGGTGGGTTGTCCGAGGGTCTGTTCGAGAGCGAGATGTTCGGCCACGTGAAGGGCGCCTTCACCGATGCGCGCACCGACCGGATCGGCCGGTTCGAGCTGGCGGAAGGCGGGACGCTGCTGCTCGACGAGATCGGCACCCTCGAGGCGCGCCAGCAGGCCAAGCTGCTCCGGGTGCTCGAGACCGGCGAGGTCGAGCGGGTCGGCGCGTCCCGGGCGCGGAAGACCGACGTGCGCATCCTCTCCGCCACCAACGCCGACATCCCCGCCGAGGTGGCCGCCGGCCGGTTCCGCGAGGACCTGCTCTTCCGACTCAACACAATCGAGATTCGACTCCCGCCGCTGCGCGAGCGCCAGGGTGATATCGGACCTCTCGCCGAGCACTTCCTCCGGCGCTACGCCGCGCGCTATCGCAAGGCACTCGCGGGGTTCGAGCCCGAGGCGCTCCGGGCCCTCGAGAGCCACGGCTGGCCCGGCAACGTTCGCGAGCTCGACCACACCCTCGAGCGGGCCGTGCTCATGGCCCACGGCCCCCTGGTCCGCTCCGCCGATCTCGGTCTCCGCGGCACCGGCGCCGCCGCGCGGCTCGAGGACCTGCCGCTGGAGGACGTGGAGCGCGTGCTCATTCGGAAGGCGCTCGAGCGTCACGGCGGGAACGTGAGTCAAGCCGCCAAGGCGCTGGGTCTGAGCCGAAGCGCCCTCTACCGGCGGCTCCAACATCATGGGCTCTGACCGGCGGCATCGGCCGGCCGGTCACGAGTCGCGGGTCTTCCTCGCCGCGCTCCTCGCGGGCCTGCCGGCCGTGGTCGTGGCCGAGTGGCTGCTGTGGCGCGCCGACCACGCGCTCCGGGCGCAGGTGACGCTCACGCTGATCGTGGTGGGCGCCTGGCTGATCGGGTCGGCGCTGGTGCGGGAGCGGGTGCTGCGGCCGCTTCAGACCATCGCCAACCTGCTCGCCGCGCTTCGCGAGGGCGACTACTCCATCCGCGCCCGGGGCGCTAGCACCAGCGACGGACTCGGCCTCGCGCTGTTCGAGGTGAACATGCTGAGCGACACGCTGCGGTCCCAGCGACTCCACGCGCTCGAGGCGACGGCGCTGCTCCGGCGCGTGATCGAGGAGATCGACGTCGCCGTGTTCGCGTTCGACCAGACCCAGCGGCTCCGCCTGGTGAATCGCGGCGGCGAGCGGCTGCTGGGCCAGCCGGTGGAGCGGCTCCTGGGCATGGACGCGGCGGCGCTCGGGCTCGCGTCGTGCCTCGAAGGCGAGACGCCGCGAACCCTGGAGGCAGCCTTCCCCGGCGGCGCTGGCCGCTGGGAGCTGCGCGGCACTACCTTTCGGCAGGACGGGCGACCCCACCGACTGCTGGTGCTGTCGGACCTGAGCCGCGTGCTGCGCGCCGAGGAGCGCTCGGCCTGGCAGCGAATCGTGCGGGTGCTCGGTCACGAGATCAACAACTCGCTCGCGCCGATCAAGTCGATCGCCGGGAGCCTGCGCAATCTCGCGGGGCGCTCGAGCCGGCCACCGGACTGGGAGCAGGACCTCAGGTCCGGGCTCCAGGTCATCGAGGGCCGCTCCGAATCGCTGGCCCGCTTCATGGGGGCGTACGCGCAGCTGGCGCGGCTGCCGCAGCCCAAGGCGGGCCCCGTGCGGATCGACGAGTGGGTATGGCGGGTGGCCGCGCTCGAGCAGCGGATCGAAGTGCGGGTGGAGAACGGACCGACTGTCACGCTCACCGCGGACGGCGACCAGCTCGATCAACTCCTCATCAATCTGGTGCGGAACGCGGCCGACGCCGCGCTCGAAACCGGCGGCGGCGTCACCGTGGGCTGGCGGGTGCTGAGCGGGGTCGCCGAGGTCACCGTCGACGACGACGGTCCCGGCCTGCCGGACCCGGGGAACCTGTTCGTCCCGTTCTTCACGACCAAGTCGAACGGCACCGGTATCGGGCTGGTGCTGAGCCGTCAGATCGCCGAGGCCCACGGCGGCACCCTGGCGCTGGGCCCGCGCCCGAACGGGACACGCGGCGCCCGCGCGTGGCTCCGGCTGCCGCTGGGGCCGCTCACGCCGACCACCGACTCCTGAGCCCGCATGCTCTTCCGACGCTTCTACGATGACCAGCTCGCCCAGGCCAGCTACCTGATCGGCTGCCAGTCCACCGGCGACGCGCTGGTGGTGGACCCCAATCGCCACCTGGAGCCATACCTTCGCGCCGCCGAGGCCGAGGGGCTCCGGGTCACCCACGTGACCGAGACCCACATCCACGCGGACTTCGTCTCGGGCGCGCGCGAGCTGGCCCACCGGACCGGTGCGCGGCTGCTGCTGTCGGACGAGGGCGGCGACGACTGGCGCTATCGCTACGCCGCGGACGCCGACGCCGAGCTGCTCCAGGACGGGCGCACGTTCTGCGTCGGCCGGATCGCCGTGCGGGTGATGCACACGCCCGGTCACACGCCCGAGCACCTGATCTTTCTGGTCACCGACGGCGCGTCCGCCACCGAGCCGATGGGTGCCATCACCGGTGATTTCCTCTTCGTGGGCGACGTGGGCCGCCCCGATCTCCTGGAGCGCGCGGCCAAGATGGCCGGCACCATGGAGGCCAGCGCGCGCCGGCTGTTCCGCTCGCTCCAGCGGCTCGCGCCGCTCCCCGACTATCTCCAGATCTGGCCCGGGCACGGCGCCGGCTCCGCCTGCGGCAAGGCGCTCGGTGCGGTGCCGCAATCCACGCTCGGCTACGAGCGGCGGTTCAACTGGGCATTCGGCATACGCGACGAGGACGAGTTCGTCCGGGCCGTGCTGGCCGGGCAGCCGGACCCGCCGCGCTACTTCGCCGAGATGAAGCGGATCAACCGCGACGGCCCCCGCATTCGCGGCGACACCGCGCGGCCGCCGGTGGCCGACCCTGCCACGCTGGCCAAGGCCGTGGCCGACCGAGCGCCGGTGGTCGACACCCGGGCCGCGCGGATCTACGCCGAGCGCGCCATCCCCGGCACGATCAACATCCCGGCCAACCGCTCGTTCGCCACCTGGGCCGGGTCCCTGCTGCCCTACGACCGCGACTTCTACCTGATCGCCGACGACCGCGCGGGCGGGCTGGGCGAGCTGCTGCGCACGCTGGCCGGCATCGGCCTCGACCGGATTGCGGGTTGGGCCGGGACCGACGCGATCGAGCAGTGGGCGGCCGCCGGCCGCGAGCTCGTGGCCACGTCGCGACTGGACCTGCGGCAGACCGGAGACGCGATCGCCTCGCGGCGTGGGGCGCTGCTCGACGTGCGCTCACGCGCCGAATGGGCCGCGGGCCACATGCCGGGCGCCGTGAATGTGCCGCTGGGCGAGCTGGAGCAGCGTCTCGATGAGGTGCCCCGCGCGCGTCCGCTGATCGTGCAGTGTCAGACCGGCTCGCGAGCCGCCATCGCGACGTCGCTCCTTCGGGCCCGTGGCTTCGACGACGTTGTCCTCTACACTGGCGGGTTCGCCGAGTGGAGCGCGGCGGGGAACACGGTGGAGACGGACCTGCAGCGCTGACAGCACCCGACGGCTGATTCGCCGAGAGCCAAAGTCACCCTGAGCGAAGCGAAGGGGCCATGCGTTGGGGCATGCCCCCTTCACTGCGTTCAGGGTGACTCCGCGACGCGACTCTGGCGGGGGACCCGCTCCCATTGTATGGGTTAGAGCGCACGTCCCGTCACCAGCCGGGGACCAGACTCAACCGAAAAGGCGGCGACATGTTCAAGGAATTCAAAGAATTCATCATGCGCGGCAACGTGCTCGACCTCGCCGTCGCCTTCATCATGGGCGGCGCGTTCGGAACGATCGTGAAGTCCCTGGTCGACGACGTGATCATGCCGCCGGTCGGGCTCGCGTTGGGCAACGTGGACTTTTCCAACCTGTTCGTCCTGCTCAAGGAAGGCGCCAAGGCGGCGCCGCCCTATGCCACGCTGGCCGAAGCCAAGGCCGCGGGCGCCGTGACGCTCAACTACGGCCTGTTCGTCAACACGATCATCAGCTTTCTCATCGTCGCGCTCGCCGTGTTCCTCCTGGTGCGGATGGCCAACCGGATGATGCCCAAGCATGCGGCGCCGGTCACCACGAAGGACTGCCCTTACTGCAAGATGGCGATTCCCCTGGGCGCCGTCCGCTGCCCGGAGTGCACGTCCGACCTCAAGGCGGCCTGAGTGGACCACGCGCTGACCACCACCGCGTTCACGCTCGACGGCTACCGCGTCACCCACACGCTCGGCGTGGTCCGGGGGATCACGGTCCGCTCGCGGAACATCTTCGGCACGATCGGCGGATCGCTCCAGACCCTCTTCGGGGGCAACATCACGTTGTTCACCGAGCTGTGCGAGCGCACGCGGGAAGAGGCCTTCGAGATGATGGTGGAGCACGCGGAGGCCGCGGGGGCGAACGCGATCATCGGCATTCGCTACGACGCGACCGAGCTGATGCAGGGCGTCACCGAAGTACTCTGCTACGGCACGGCCGTCGTCGTCGAAGCGGGGTAAGACGGGCGGGGTGGTCTGTTACGAGGTGAGGGTCGATTGTCACTTTATAGCATAAAGTACTTGATGAAGCTGACCAAACCTGCTAGCGTGGGGGCCATGGCCTCTCCACAGCGGGTGCCCAACCGTCCCGACGACCCGGCGCTGCACGTCCGGGCTATGGACAACCTGAGCTTCATCCGCGAGACCATGGAGCGCGCCACCGCGTTCACGGCCGTGCCCGGGTGGGGCGGGGTGGGGATGGGCGTGCTCGGCCTGGCGGCTGCCGCGGTGGCCGAAACCCGGATCAGCCGCACCGAGTGGCTGGTGACCTGGCTCGCCACGTCGGCGCTGGGGCTCACGCTGGGCGGCTGGACCATGGCCTCGAAGGCGCGCCGCGCGGGAACCACCGTGTTCTCGTACTCTGGTCGGCGCTTCGTGCTGAGCTACGTCCCCCCGCTGGTCGTGGGGGCGTTGCTCACCCTCGTGCTGGTACGGGCGGAGCTCTGGTCGGCACTGCCGGGGACCTGGCTGCTGCTCTATGGCACCGGTGTCGTGACCGGTGGCGCCTTCTCGGTGCGGGTGGTGCCGCTCATGGGCCTCTGCTTCATGGCGCTGGGCGCGGCCGCGCTGTTCGGCCCGGCGGCGTGGGGCAATCTCCTGATGGCCGCGGGCTTCGGCCTGCTTCATATCGTGTTCGGTTTGATCATTGCCCGGAGGTACGGTGGCTGATTCCAACCTGGCGCCCAAGGGACGTCCCGCCCACGGGACACCGCCTCACGGCCCGGCGCCGCTCCGCGGCGAGCGCGGCGGGGCCGCGTCAGCGCCGCTCGAGCTCGACCGCCTGATTCACGAGCGCATGCGGCTCGCGATCGTGAGCGCGCTCGCCGTGAACGAGTCGCTCAGCTTCAACGAGCTCAAGCGGCTGCTCGACACTACCGACGGCAATCTCAGCGTCCACGCGCGGAAGCTGGAGGAAGCGGGTTACGTCACCTGCAGCAAGACGTTCGAGGGCCGGGTGCCGCGGACCGAGTATCGGCTGAGCGCCGCCGGACGCCGCGCGCTCGAGCGGTATCTGGAGCACATGGAAGCGCTCATTCGAGCCACGCGCGAGCGCTGATCTTCTCTCTTTTTTTGCGGAGCAACTTTATGGAGCAAAGCGGGGCGATCCACGTCGGCATCATCATGGACGGCAACGGACGTTGGGCCACGCGGCAGGGCAGGTCGCGCTCGGCCGGGCATCGCGAGGGGGCCGCGATGGTGCGGCGCATCGTCGAGGCCGCGCCCGACGCGGGCATCGGCGTGCTCACGCTCTACGCCTTTTCCGCCGACAACTGGCGGCGGCCCAAAGCCGAAGTCGGCTGGCTCATGCGGCTGTTCCGCGAGTACCTCCGGGTGGAGGCGCCTCGCTGCGTCGCCAACGGGGTCCGGCTGGAGGTGATCGGCCGACGGGACCGGATCAGCCCCTCGCTGCGGCAGGCGGTAGAAGACGCCCAGCGGGCGACGGCGGGCGGCACTCGGCTGCATCTGCGGATCGCGCTCGACTACTCGTCGCGCGACGCGATCCTCCGGGCGGCCCAGTGTCTCCGCCCTGAGACGGTGCCCTCGCGCGAGTCGTTCGGCCGACTGCTCGCCATCGTGGACCACGGGCAGCCGGTGCGGGAGGTCGACCTGCTCATCCGGACCGGCGGCGAGCGGCGCTTGAGCGATTTCCTCCTGTGGGAAGCCGCCTACGCCGAGCTGCACTTCAGCTCGCTCATGTGGCCGGAGTTCGGCCCGGAGGCGCTCAAGCAGGCGGTGCGCGACTTCGCCTTGCGGGAACGCCGGTTCGGCGGTCTCCCCGACGCGGCAGCCGGCTGAGCCATGACCGACCGCACCCGGCAGGGCTTGGCCATCCTCGCCGCGGCGCTGGCGCTCGGCGTGGCGGCCGACGCGCTGTCGCGCAACGTGCCCGACCGGCTCAACGCCGCGCTGGGCCTCGCGGCCTTCGTGCTGGTCTTAGTGGCGCTGATGCAGGCCGGCTTCGTTCGTCTCCCCGGAAAGTTCGCGCCGCTCGGCGCTCCCCTCGCGCTGCTTGGGGTGGCGCTCATCTGGCGCGATTCGCCGATCCTGTTCGGGCTCAACGTGCTCGGCATCGGCACGGTCGCCGTTCTGGCATCGCCGCGGCTCCGCGCGGTGGGCCGACGGCTCGCGGGGCTGAACGACTACGTGCATGGCGCCGTCGAGCTCGCGGCTGGCACGGCCGCCGGCGCGCCCATGGTGGCGCTCAACGACGTGGACTGGCGCACGCTGCAGGCAACCGGGCGGATGCGACACGCGGGCAGCGCGGCGGTGGGCGTGGCCGCGGCGATTCCCGTGGCGGCGGTGTTCGGCAGCCTGCTCATGTCGGCGGACCCGGTGTTCAACCGGCTGATGGTCGACACCCTGGACCTCGATCTCGATGCCCTGGCCTCGCACGTGGTGCAGGTGCTTTTCTGCGCCTGGATCGTCGCCGGCCTGCTGCGCGTGCTGTGCCGTTCCGACGGCATCGTGATGACGGCGGGTCACCGGGGCTCCCTCGGTCTGCTCGAGGTGGGTGTGGTGCTGGCGGTGGTGGACCTGCTGTTCCTCGCGTTCGTGGCGGTGCAGTTCCGCTACCTGTTCGGGGGCGACGAGCAGGTGCGGGCCATCGCCGGCATGAGCTACGCGGAGTACGCGCGGCGCGGCTTCTTCGAGCTGGTCGCGGTGGCGGCGCTGTCGCTGCCACTCCTGCTCCTGGCGGACTGGTCGCTCGACCAGCGCGAGCGGCGGCGAGCCCGCGTCTTCCGGGGAATGGCCCTCCTGATGCTGGTGCTGCTCGACGTCATGCTCGCCTCGGCGCTCTACCGCATGCGGCTCTACACCGTGCAGTTCGGGCTCACCGAGCAGCGGTTCTACACCACGGCGTTCATGGGCTGGCTGGTGCTGGTGTTCGGCTGGTTCGCCGCGACGGTGCTGCGCGGGCAGAGAGAGCGGTTCGGGACGGGCGCGCTGCTGGCCGGATGGCTGGTGCTCGCGGGCCTCAATCTGGTCAATCCGGACGGCATCATTGCCGGCGTAAATCTCGACCGGGCAGCCGCCGGCCGTCCATTCGACGTCGCGTATACGGAGAAGCTCAGCGCCGACGCGCTGCCCGCCTTGTACCGCGGCCTGCCGCGCCTCGATGCCCCCGATGCCTGCACCGCGGCCAGGCGGATAAGTGAG
>DATEJD010000031.1:0-3894 GCA_035278325.1 Gemmatimonadales bacterium
GCACCGGCGGCTCGCCCGTTTGACCCCCGTACCCGCCCCATCAACCGCTGGATAGAGCCATCCACCGATCGGCGGATGGAGCGCACACCTGACGTTCGATACCGGGGAACTCCGCTCTTCACGATACTGTACGCGCGCTGAGGGACCGAGATGCCCGCGCTGATCCTCACCGCTTCGCCACCGTTCTGGTGGTGGCCGTGAAGCGGTTCAACGGAACCCTGGAAGAGAAAGGAACCGAACCTGATGCGACTCGCGACCCTGATCGGCACCGCCGCCCTGCTGCTCGCCACCAACGCTCGGGCGCAGGACGTCACGTACGACTACGACAAGTCGGCGGACTTCGCCGCGCTCACCAACTATGTGTGGGTCAACGGCGGCCGCGTGGCCGACGATCTCAACCACCAGCGGATCGTGAGCGCGGTGGACAAGCAGCTCACCGCCAAGGGGAACCACAAGGTAGACAGCGTCGCCGGGGCCGATCTGCTGGTCACGTACCACGTGGTCATCTCGCAGGACCTGGCGGTCAACGGCAACCGCTACGGCATCAACCGTTGGGCCTCGGCCCGGGTCGAGGCGGTGCCGGTCGGCGCCCTGATGGTGGACATCGTGAACGCCAGGACCCACGAGACCGTGTGGCGCGGAATGGTGAGCCGTGATCTCGATCCCAAGGCCAGCCCGGAGGATCGGGAGAAGAACCTGAACAAGGCGGTCGAGAAGCTGTTCAAGCACTACCCACCGGCCAAGTGAGGGACACGGTCCGCATGCCCGAGAGCAAGCGCGTGATCCGGCGGCTCCGCGAGAGCTCCGCGACGCTCACCAGCGTCGCGGGCTCCCGTGGGGTGCCGGCGGACCTGCTCCGTCAGGCCTCGCACCGGCTCCAGATCATGGCCCTGGTGGTCGGGGTGCTGTGGGTGGTGGGTCCCGCGCTCCGCCACGTGGCGCTCCACGCCATGACCCCGGCGGATCCGCGCTGGTCGGCGTTCCTGCCGTTCGACTGGGTCGCGGCGATCTGCTGCGCGGTCTCGTTCGGGCTCTACTGGTTTCTCCGGAGCCGCGAGCGCGACCCGGGCATGGTCATGGACCTGGGCCTCGCGTTCATGGTGGCGGTCGCGTTCGCTCTCGGTGTGCTGCTGCACTCGGGCCCGCTGTTCGGCACCGCCACGAGCGTCGCGCCGATGATCACCTTCGTGGGCCCGTTCATGCTCATGTTCGCCGCGGTGGTCCCGGTGCCGCCGTGGAAGATGCTCGCCGCCGGCTTCGTTGCGGCGTGCATGGATCCGCTCGGGATGGTGATCTGGAAGGCCGCGGGCATCTACCAGTTCGGCGGCATGAGCGACCTGCTGCTCATGCACTATCCGAATGTCCTGCTGCTCGGCATGGCCGTCGTGATCTCCCGTGTGGTGAACGGCCTGGGCCAGCAGGTGAGCCGCGAGCGCGCGCTGGGGAGCTACCGCCTGGGCGAGCTGCTCGGGAGCGGCGGCATGGGCGACGTCTATCTGGCGACGCACCGGATGCTGGCGCGGCCGGCGGCGATCAAGCTGATCCGGCCCGAGGTGCTGGCCTCGTCGGACGAGGCCACGGCCCAGCTGGCGCTGACCCGCTTCAAGCGCGAGGCCGAGGCCGCCGCGCGACTCCGCTCGCCGCACACGGTGGAGCTGTACGACTTCGGCGTGACCGAGAACGGAACCCTCTACACCGTGATGGAGCTGCTCGAGGGCATGACCCTGCAGGCGCTGGTGCGCGACCACGGGCCACTGCCGCCGGCCCGAGTCGTCCACATCCTGCGGCAGGTATGCGACTCGCTGCAGGAGGCTCACGTGTCGGGGCTGGTCCACCGCGACATCAAGCCCGCCAACATCCACGTCGGCCGGCTTGGGCTGCGGCACGACTTCGTGAAGGTGCTCGATTTCGGTCTGGTCAAATCGGTGGAGCGCGAGCCGAATCCCGGCCTCGCCACCGAGATCGGCCTCACGCCGGGCACGCCGGCCTACATGGCGCCCGAGGCATCCGGCGCCGACGCGGTCGACGCGCGCGCGGACATCTACGCGGTGGGCTGCGTCGCCTACTACCTGCTCACCGGCAGGCTGGTCTTCGAGGGCACCAGCGGGCTCCAGGTGATGGCGCGCCATCTCCAGGAAGCGCCGGTCCCGCCCTCGCGCCGCACCGAGCAGTACGTGCCGGTCGAGCTGGATCACCTGGTGCTCGCGTGCCTCGCCAAGGAGCCCGCGGACCGTCCGCAGACGGCGGCCGCCATTGCCGCGGCGCTCGAGGCCATGGACCTCGGCTCGTGGAGCGAGGCGGACGCGGCGGGGTGGTGGTCGCGCCATCAGGCGCCCGCCGCCGCCGTCGAGGCTTCGGACGGGATGCTCGCGGCCACCGGGGGCATGCTGTGACCATCCGGGTACTCGGCTTGGACATGGAGGACACGCATCCCTATTCCCGCAACCGGCACCTGCTCCAGATGGAGTCCCGTGCCGTGAGCGGGAAGCGGATCGTGATCTGCACCTTCGGCTCGCTGGGGGACCTGTACCCGTTTCTCGCCATCGCGCGCGAGCTCAAGCGGCAGGGCAACGTGCCGGTGATCGCGACCACGCCGGTGTACCGGCCGCTGGTCGAGGCCGAGGGGGTCGCATTCCATCCCGTGCGGCCCGACATCGACGTGAGCGACCCCGAGATCCTCCGCCGCGTGATGGACCCGCGCAGCGGCGGCCGCTACGTCGTGTGCGAGCTCCTGCTCCCCGCCTTGCAGGATTCGTTCATGGACACCGCCGACGCCGCCCAGGGCGCCGACCTGCTGGTGGTCCATCCGATGGCACTCGCGGCCTTCGCCTTTGCGCGGATGTCGGGCATGCCGTGGGCCTCGGCCGCGCTCGCGCCGGTGAGCATGTATTCGGTCTACGACCCGCCGGTGCTCGCGGGCGTGCCGTTCGCGGAGCGGCTCGCCTCGTGGGGGCCGGCCGCGCAGCGCCGCCTGCTCAAGACGCTGGCGTTCCTGTTCGAGCCCCAGTGGAGGCCGTTCCGCGAGCTCGAGCGGGCGCTGGGCCTGGCCCCGGCGCCGAACCCGCTGTTCTGGGGTCACTCGCCGCATCTCGCGCTGGGCCTGTTCTCGCCGGCGCTGGCCGCCCCCCAGCGCGACTGGCCGGCGCGCGCGCACGCAACCGGCTTCCCCTTCTTCGAGCACGGCGGGGGACTCTCGCCCGAGCTCGAGCGGTTTCTCGGCGCGGGCGAGCCGCCCATCGTCTTCACGCTCGGCAGCGCGGCCGTCGGTGCCGCCGGCGAGTTCTTCCGGCAGAGCGCCGAGGCGGCGCGGAGCCTGGGACAACGCGCCGTGCTGCTGGTGGGGCGCGATCCCAGGAACCGGCCGGTCGGCGAGCTGCCGCCGGACGTGATCGCCGCGCCGTACGCCCCGCACGCGGCGCTGTTCCCGCGGGCGTCGGTCGTGGTGCATCAGGGCGGCATCGGAACCACGGGCGAGGCGATGCGGGCGGGGCGCCCCATGCTGGTAGTGCCATACAGCCACGATCAGCCCGACCACGCGGCGCGACTCACCCGACTCGGCGCCGCGCGCCGGTTGCCGCGGGCGCGGTACACCGCGGCCGGCGCGGGTCTCGAGATCCGGACCTTGCTGGAACAGCCGATCTACGCGGAGCGCGCGGCCGCGATCGCCACGCGCGTGCGCGCGGAGACCGGTGCGGTCACGGCGTCCCACCTCCTCACCGGCCTGCTCGAAAGGAGCAACGCGTGACCGATGGACCGCTTGACGCCCTCGGGGGCGGCGCGCATCGTAGCACATCCGGCTTAGCCAAAATGTGCGCCCCCCGTCGGACCCTCGCCGTATGGGTCGCCGCTGTGTGCGTCCTGACCGCGCCGCTCGCGGCGCAGGCCCGCGCGACG
>DATEJD010000032.1:0-13052 GCA_035278325.1 Gemmatimonadales bacterium
CGCTCGATCTCGCGCCACATCGCCTCGCGCGGTGGGTCCGGCGGCCGATGGTACTCACGGGCTGCGGCCTGGAGCGATTCGTCCAGCGGATCGTCGTCCATCCTCAGGTCGTCCATCGTCTCAGTCCCTCGCGAAATCGGCGAGCGCTTCGCGCAGCCGGGCCCGGGCGCGAAACAGCTGGGCCTTGCTGGTGCCGGGCCGAACGCCCAGCGTGGTGGCGATCTCCTCGTGCGTGTAGCCCTCGACGTCGTGCATCACGAACACGGTCCGGTAGCCCTCCGGCAGTCCGTCGATGGCCCGCCGCATCCGGATCTTGAGATCCGGCTCCGCCTCCACCGGCCGAGCCCCCAGTGCGGGAGCCTCGTCCAGTCCCACTTCGCGCTCCCGGGCCCGCTTGAGGCTGCGCAGGCCGTTGAGCGTGATCGAGATCGCGATCGCGCACAGCCAGGTCGAGAGCGCGCTGTCGCCCCGGAAGTCCGCCAGGCGCCGGAAGGCCTTGATGAAGGCCTCCTGGGTGTAGTCCTGGGCCCGGTGGGTGTCGCCCACCATCCGGTACACCAGCCGGAAGACGCGGTCCACGTGCGCGTCGTACAGCTCGCGCTCGGCCCGGGCATCGCCGGCTAGCACTCGGCCGATCAGTTCACGGTCGTCCACGGGCTCCGGCGTGTGAGAAGTTCCAGGTCAACCGGCCGTCTGACACAGGGCCGGGCCAAAGGGTTGCGCGGCCGCCTCGGCCCCGCCTGGCGCAACCCTTTGCGGCGCTGGGGACTCTAAGCCCAGTCCGAGATGGTATGGTACGCGACCGGGGCGCCGGTCGCATCAACAGGGCGCAGGTCGCCCGACTCGTGGCGAAAGGCAGGGTGCCGGCGATGGTACAACTGGCAAAGCAGGATCCAACGACGGTTTACGTGGTGCTCGAGGGTGAGCGGACCATTGGCCGGGTGGTGGCGCCGGCGGGCGAACCGGTTCTCGCGGCCGGCGCGGGGACGGTCCTGCTGATGCGGGGCCAGATCGGCGCAGCCGCCTGAAACGATTTGGGTCCACCAGGGGTAGTGGGAGGCGCTCGTTCATTCTCTCTTCATACCTCTGGCGGACTCCCATGCGGCCTTCGCGGCGACTCGCGCTCACCCTCCTGCCCGCCCTCTGGGCGTGCGGGGGCTCCCGCCCACCCGACGCCGAGTCCGGCCGGCCGGTTCCATCCGGCGGTACGACGGCCGCGATCACCGCGGCCGATCTCAAGGCTCGGATCTCCATCTTCGCCGACGACTCGATGCTGGGCCGTCGCGCCGGCACCATAGGCAACGTGCGCGGCAACGCCTACATCGCGGCCGAGGCAGCCCGCCTGGGCCTCAGGCCGGCCGGCGACGACGGCGGCTACCTGCAGCGGGTTCCTCTGGTGAGCTACGCGCTCGACTCGGCGGCGGCCACGCTGCACGCCGGCACGAGCACGTTGGCGCCGTACGCCGACTACTACCCGTACCAGCCGTTCTACGCGGTGCCGGTCCGGCCGATCGCCGGGGCGCCGATCGTATACATCGGCACGATGGCCGACTCCGCCTCGCTGCCCTCACGCGACGCGCTGCAGGGCAAGGTGGTGGTGTTCCGCAGCACCGCCACTGGCAACACGCTCGGCGCGCCTGACCTGAGCCACCAGGGGCGGCTGGGCCTGATCGCCGGGATCGGCGTGACCAACATCGACCCGCTGCTGGCACGGTACGCCACCTACTTTCGGTCGCCCAAGCTGGAGATCAAGGGCGCCGTTCAGGCGCCGCCCGGTGCCACGCAGCCGCGGATGCTGTTCTTCCCCACGGCCGCCATCAGCAAGGTCTTCGGCAAGCCGCTCGACTCCCTCCGCCCCGGCGACACGGGCGCGCCGTTCCAGGGCGAGGTGCATTACGAGGGCACCGAGCTCCCGGCCACCAACGTCGTCGCGATCCTGGAAGGGTCCGACCCGGCGCTCCGCGGGCAGTACGTCGCGCTCGGGGCCCACAACGACGCGATCGGGATCGTGCCGGCGGTGAGCCACGACAGTCTCCGGGCGTACAACACCGTGATCCGGCCACGCGGGGACAACGACACGCCCCGCACGCCGTCGGCCGAGGAGGCGGCGCGCATCCAGGCGATCAGGGACAGCCTGGGCAAGCTGCGGCCGGACCGGGTCGACTCGATCGTCAACGGAGCCGACGACGACGGCTCGGGCTCGATGGGCCTGCTGGAGATCGCGGAGGCCATGACCCGCGAGGGGCCGCGGCCCAAACGTTCGCTGCTGTTCGTGTGGCACACCGGTGAGGAGTCCGGACTGCAGGGGAGCCAGTGGTTCACCGATCACCCGACGGTGCCGCGCGACTCGATCGTGGCCCAGATCAACATCGACATGATCGGGCGGGGAGACCCGACCGACCTGACGGGGGGCGGGCCGGGCTACCTCGAGGTGCTGGGTTCGCGCCGGCTCTCGACCGAGCTGGGCGATCTGGCGGAGCAGGTGAACCGGGAGGGAAAGTTCGGCTTCCAGTTCAACTACGCCTTCGACGCCAACGGCCACCCCGATCAGTACTATTGCCGGAGCGATCACGCCAACTACGCGCGATACGGCATTCCGATCGTGTTCTTCAGCACCGGCGCCCACCGCGACTACCACCAGGTGACCGACGAGGCGCAGTTCCTCGACTACGACAAGTACGCCAACGTGGTCCGATATGTGGACGCGCTCACGGCTCGGGTGGCCGATCTGGACCATCGGGTGGTGGTGGACAAGCCCAAGCCGGATCCGAAGGCGCCGTGTAAGCAGTAGACGGTGAGCGGTAAGCGGTGAACCGGGGTGAGTCACCCTGAACGCAGTGAAGGGGGCATGCCCGGACGCATGCCCCCTTCGCTTCGCTCAGGGTGACTACCTGCCCCTCACTCACCGCTAACTCCTTCCGCCACATCCACTTCCACACGCCACCCACCGTTGCTTTCGGCAACGGCTCCGGGGTATATTTGGGGGTCTCGGGCTCCGCCTCGAGACCGCACGACTTTCCTTAGCCAGCGACCGATATGACCGCACCCAACTCGCGCGAGCGCATCCTCCCGCGGCTCATCGAAGAAGAGATGCAGCAGTCGTTCATCAACTACTCGATGAGCGTCATCGTGTCCCGGGCGCTGCCCGATGTCCGGGACGGGCTCAAGCCGGTCCACCGGCGCATCCTCTACGCGATGAACGAGCTGGGCCTGGTACCCGGCCGGCCCTACAAGAAGTCCGCCACCGTGGTCGGCGACGTGCTGGGCAAGTACCACCCGCACGGCGACAGCTCGGTGTACGACGCGCTGGTGCGCATGGTGCAGGACTTCTCACTGCGCTACCCGCTGGTGGATGGCCAGGGGAACTTCGGCTCGGTGGATGGCGACCCCGCCGCGGCGTACCGCTACACCGAGGCCAGGCTCACCCGCGTCGCGGTGGCGATGCTGGAGGACATCGACAAGAACACCGTCGATTTCCAGCCCAACTTCGACGACCGCCTGCAGGAACCCACCGTCCTTCCCTCCAAGATCCCGAACCTCCTCGTCAACGGCTCCTCGGGCATCGCGGTGGGCATGGCCACCAACATTCCGCCGCACAACCTGAAGGAAGTGGCCAAGGCGGTCGAGCTCCTGATCGACAATCCCGAGGCCACCATCGCGGAGCTGCGCAAGGTCATCAAGGGCCCCGATTTCCCCACCGGCGCGTACATCTACGGCCGGGAGGGCATCAAGGAGGCCTACGAGACTGGCCGCGGCCGGGTCGTGATGCGTGCCCGGGCGCAGATCGAGGAGCGGGAGTCCTCGGGCAAGTCGCAGATCGTGGTCACCGAGATCCCCTACCAGGTGAACAAGGAGAACCTGGTCAAGTCGATCGCGGAGCTGGCGGCGGAGAAGAAGCTCGAGGGGATCACGGGCGTCAACGACGAGTCCGACAAGGATGGCATGCGGATCGTCATCGACCTCAAGCGGGACGCGATCCCCAATGTCGTGCTCAACCAGCTCTACAAGCACACGGCCATGCAGGCCACCTTCGGCGTGATCATGCTGGCGCTCGACAAGGGCGCCCCCAAGGTCATGAACCTGAAGGAGCTGCTCGAGCGGTACGTCGAGCACCGGCACGAGATCGTCGTCCGGCGCACGCAGTTCGACCTCAACGCGGCAGAGGCCCGGGAGCACATCCTCGAAGGCCTCAAGATCGCCGTCGACAACATCGACGAGGTCATCAAGATCATCCGCGGCTCGGAGGACACCGCTCAGGCCGACGCGCGGCTCCGGAAGCGGTTCGGGCTGAGCGAGAAGCAGACCGACGCGATCCTCAACATGCGGCTGGCCAAGCTCACCGGCCTCGAGATCGAGAAGCTGGAGGCCGAGCTCAAGGAAGTCCGGGCCACCATCAAGGAGCTCAAGAGCATCCTCGCGTCCAAGCCCAAGCGGATGAACATCCTCAAGCAGGAGATGAACGAGGTGGTGGACCAGTTCGGCGACGACCGCCGGACCGAGATCCTGAGCGACCAGGGCGAATTCACGGTCGAGGACCTGATCGCCGAAGAGGACATGGTCATCACCATCTCCCACTCGGGCTACATCAAGCGGATCCCGATCACCACCTACAAGCGCCAGCGGCGCGGCGGCCGGGGCCTGAACGGCGCCGATCTCAAGGCCGACGACTGGGTGGAGCACCTGTTCATCGCCAGCACCCACGACTACCTGCTGTTCTTCACCAACAAGGGCCACCTGTATTGGCTCAAGGTGCACGAGATCCCGCAGGCCGGCCGGGCCGCGCGCGGGAAGCCGGTGGTGAACTGCATCGCGATCAAGCCGGACGAGCAGATCGCCGCGCTGGTCCCGGTGCGCGAGTTCGCCGACGACAAGTGCCTCATCTTCGCCACCCGCCAGGGCACGGTGAAGAAGACGCTCCTCTCGGCGTATGGGAACGTCCGGACCACCGGCATCCGGGCCATCAACATCGAGGACAAGGACGAGCTGATCGACGTCCAGGTGTGCGACTCCAACAGCGACATCATCCTGGCCACCGGCGATGGCATGAGCATCCGGTTCCACCAGGGCGACGTGCGCGAGATGGGGCGGGACACCACCGGCGTCAAAGGCATCGAGCTCGAGAAGGGCGACGCGGTCATCGGCATGGTGGTGGTGCGTCGTGACTCGACCCTGCTGGTCGTGAGCGAGAAGGGCTTCGGCAAGCGCTCCGAGCTGTCCGACTACCGGGTGCAGAAGCGCGGCGGCAAGGGCATCATCACGCTCAAGAAGACCGACAAGACCGGCTCCATCGTCGCCCTCAAGGAAGTGATCCCCGATGACGAGCTCATGATGATCACCCGGCACGGCGTGATCATCCGGCTGCCGGTGGACGGCATCCGCGTCATCGGCCGCAACACCCAGGGCGTCAAGGTCATGAACCTGGATCAGGGTGACTCGGTGGTGGACGTGGCCCGGGTGGTGAAGGAGGACGAAGGCGGGACCGAAGACGCGGCCGGGGGCGATGAAGTAACGCCCACCGCGGCAGCGGACGAATGACAACGGCGGGGGGCTTGCTTAAGCGGGCCCCCCCGCCCATTTACAGAGCATCAGAAGTGGCGACGTCCTGCGTTCGCGTCCTCCTGTCCGCGCCCGAGGCATTCTCGGGGGTCATCCTGAGCGAAGCGAAGGAGCCATGACCCGACGCGTGCCTCCTTCGCTTCGCTCAGGATGACCGTTCATCCCATGCCCCTCTCCGCCCCTCCCGCAACCGTCACGCTCGACTCCGTCCGCGCCGCCGCCCGCGTGCTGGACGGAGTCGCGGTGCGCACGCCGCTCAGGGACGCGCCCGACCTCTCGGCCCGGGTGGGCGTGCCGGTCGCCCTCAAGTGCGAGCTCCTTCAGCCGATCGGCGCCTTCAAGATCCGCGGCGCCTACCACGCGCTGGCGCGGCTGGTGGGTCGGGGTGGCGCGCAGGGCGTGGTGACCAGCTCGAGCGGCAACCATGGCCAGGCCCTGGCCTTCGCCGCCCGGAAGTTCGGGCTCCGCGCCGTGGTCGTGATGCCCGAGTCGACCCCCGCGATCAAGATCGACGGGGTTCGGCGGCACGGCGGCGAGGTGGTGCTGGCCGGCGCCACCCGTTCGGCGGAGCAGGGAGCACGGGCGGAGGCCATCGCGCGGGAGCAGGACCTGGCGCTCATCCCGCCGTTCGATCACCCGGACGTGATCGCGGGGCAAGGTACCATCGGACTCGAGATCCTCGAGCAACGGCCCGAGACCCGGACCATCCTGGTTCCGGTGAGCGGCGGTGGCCTCATTTCGGGCATTTCGGTGGCCATCGCGGCGCTGGCGCCGTCGATCGAGGTGATCGGCGTCGAGCCCGCCGGCGCGGCCAAGCTCACCGCGGCGCTCGCGGCCGGTGAGCCGCAGACCCTGGGACACACCGAGAGCATGGCCGACGGCCTCCTCTCGCGCTCAGTGGGCAGCCTCACCTTCGATCTATTGCGCCGGGTGGTGCGCGAGGCCGTCACGGTCACCGAGGAGGAGATCGCGGAAGGCGTCCGCTACCTCCACCAGCATGCGGGCCTCAGGGCCGAGCCGTCCGGGGCCGTTGCGGTGGCCGCGCTCCTGGCCGGCCACGTGCGTCCGGCCGGCCCGACCGTGGCGGTCGTGAGCGGCGGCAACGTGGATCCCGACCTCTACCACCGCCTGGTGGGCTAGATGCCGATCGCACCGAAGATCATCGTCGCCGACGACGATCAGGCGCTGTCGCGCACCCTCTCCTGGATTCTCAAGGAGAACGGGTACGATGTCCTCACTGTCCCCGGGGGCGAGCACCTGTTCGACCACCTGCAGGCCGAGCCGTTCGACCTGCTGCTGCTCGACATCATGATGCCCAAGGTGGACGGCCTCCAGCTGCTGCAGAAGGTCAAGGCCGATCCCCGCTACAAGGACCTGCCGGTCCTGATGATCTCCTCCATGCCGCCCGAAGAGGCCACGGTCCGTTCCCTGGGCCTGGGCGCCGCCGACTTCATCCCCAAGCCGTTTCGGGTTCGCGAGCTGCTGGCGCGGGTAAAGGCGCACCTCCGGGTGGGCCGCGAGCTCAACCAGGCCCGCGCCGAAGCGCGGTCCCGGTCGGAGATGATGGACATCATGCAGGAGGTCACCGCCTCCCTCAAGCCGGAGGAGATCTACCAGATCCTGGTCCGGCGGGTGGCTCAGGGGCTCAACATCTCCCGCTGCTCGATCGTCATCGCCGGGCCGGAGGACGAGACCGGAACCGTCGTCGCGGCCTTTGAGAACCCGATGCTGCGGAACCTGCCGGTGGACCTGGGCAAGTACCCCGAGATCCGCCGGGCGCTGGTCACCGGCGACGTGGTGCTGGTCCGAGATGCCACGACCGACTCGCTCTACGAAGATGTGCGACCCGCCTGGACCAACGGCGCCCAGGGGGTCCAGACCCGCTCGGCGATCGCGCTCCGGTTCTCGCTTCGGGGTCAGCCCGCGGGGGTGTTCTTCCTTCGGACCACGACCGAGGACGCGCCGCTCAACGAGCAGGACGTCCAGTTTGCCGAGCAGGTGATCACCGCCGCGGTCGCCGCGCTGGAGAAGGCGTACGATCTCGAGAACGCGGTCATGGGTCAGGAGCAGATGCGCCATCTGGCCGAGACCGACCCGCTCACCAACTGCTTCAACCGGCGCGCCTTGATGGAAAAGCTGGAGCAGGAGATGGATCGTGCGGCCCGGTACGCCACCATGCTCACCGGGATGATGATCGACATCGACAACTTCAAGCAGATCAACGATACCCACGGGCACCTGGTGGGCGATCGGGTGCTCAAGCAGCTGGCCAACCTGCTCAAGCGGGAGCAGCGCTCGGTGGACATCGTGGCCCGCTACGGTGGCGAGGAGTTTGTGGTGCTGCTGCCCGAGACCACGGCGGCCGAGTCCCGGAACTTCGCCGAGCGCATCCTGCGCCGGGTGTCGACACACGACTTCGGCGAGCCCGGCAAGCCGGTCCGGGTCACCATCAGCGTCGGCATCGCCTCGTACCCCGACGAGCGGGTCACCGATGGCGACTCCCTCCTGCGCCTGGCGGACAGCCACCTGTATCGAGCCAAGAGCGACGGGCGAAACCGGTTTCGGGATTGAGCACTCGACGTTGTCCCCGCTGCCAGAGTACCTATCCGGCTCCGGCGCGGTACTGCGTGAAGGACGGCTCGCCGCTGGTCGAGGTCGAGCCCACCGCCTCATTTGCTCCCAGGCCGGCGCCCATCGCGGCCGGCGCCCCCGTACGTGACGTGCTGGTCGAAGAGATGCCGCTCACGCCGGAGGAGGTGGACCGGTACGCCACCTTGAGCGGCAAGCTGCTGGACCGGCGCTACCAGGTCGGCCGCCGGCTGGGTGAGGGAGGGATGTCGTACGTCTACCGGGCCCAGGATACCGAGTCGGGTCGCCCGGTGGCCGTCAAGATCCTGCTGCCAAGGCTGTCGCGCGATCCGGCGGCGGTGGAGCGGCTCCGCCGTGAGGCCGAGATCGCGATGCGGCTGGATCACCCGAACGTCTGCCCCATCCTGCGCCTGGGCGAGGCGGACCGGATGATCTACCTCGTGATGCCCTACCTCGAGGGCGAGCCGCTGAGCGAGCACGAGACCCGCCGCGGCCCCATCTCCGTGGCCGAGGGTATTCCGCTGCTGGTGCAGGTGTGCCGCGGGCTGGAGCACGCCCACGAGCTGCACATCATCCACCGCGATCTCAAGCCCGAGAACGTGATGCTGGTGCCCGACGGCACCACCGACCGCGGCGAGCCCAGGTACCGCGCCGTCGTCATGGACTTCGGGCTGGCCAAGGAGCGGCGGGCCGGGTCCGAAGTCGCCAAGCTCACGGCCACCGGCATCGTGCTCGGCACCCCCGAGTTCATGAGCCCGGAGCAGATTCGCGGCAAGCCGCTGGACGGCCGAAGCGACGTGTACGCGCTGGGCATCCTGGCATTCGAGATGTTCACCGGCCAGCTGCCCTTCGCCGGGAAGTCTGCGCAGGAGACGATGATCGCGCGGCTGCGCGGGTCGCCCAGCAAGCTTCGCGACCTCCGCCCCGAGCTGCCGCCCAAGCTCGACACGGTGATTCAGCGCTGCCTGGCCCTCGACCCCGCCGAGCGGCATCAGAGCATGGACGAGCTGGCCTTCGCGTTCGAGGGCGTGGTGGCCACTGGCGTACTCGGGAGGCTGTTCCGCCGATAACCGGGCAGCCAGGACCTTTCGCCTCCGCTGATTCATCGCCTGCATGCTCCGCCGCGTTCATCGACTCATCCCGATCCTGCTGGTCGCCTGCGCCCGGATGCTCGTGGCGCAGTCCTCACCGCCATTCGAGTTCGTGCAGGCGGCCCTCGCGCGGCATCGCATCGTCTTCCTCGGCGACATCCATCCCCTGGCGGAGCCCAAGGTGCTGGTGTCTCGGCTCATTCGGGAGCAGGCGCCGGGTGCGACCATCGACCTGCTGGCGCTGGAAGTCGCCTCGGAGCAACAGGAGGCCATCGACCAGTACCTCGCCTCCGTCCCCGAAGACACCACGATCCTGATGGACCACCCACGTACCCTGCGAGCGTACTGGGGCGCGAGCACGGAGTATCTCGATATCTACCGGGCGGTCTACCAGTGGAACCGGGACCACCCGGATCACCCGGTCCACGTCCTGGCGGCCGACCTCCGCGGCTGGCCGATGTCTCCGCTCACCGAGCACATGGCCACCGGCGGGTTCGTGAACCGCGATGTGTGGATGGCCGCGGCCTTCCGCAAGGTGCTCGATCAGCACCCGGACTGGCACACGCTGATCTTCATGGGAGGCTATCACGGACTCAAGAACGTGGGCGGGGAGGTCAGGCTGGGCCGGGCGCACGATCGGTTCGATCGCTGGTTCGCCGGCTACCTCACCGACGACGGATACCAGATCTACACCATCCTGACCGATGCCTTGATGGACGGGGGGCACGCGGCGACGCGAGTGTACGATGCCCTGACGAACGGCCCCGGCGCGGGCACGGTCGCGGTCGAGCTCGACTCGACGACCGACGCGGTGCGGGAGCCGCTGTACGATGTCGAGCAGGAAGGCTACAGCCTCGAGTTCTGGCCGTCGCGGTTTGCCATCCGCACGGCGGCCGATGCCATGATCCTTCTGCGTCAGCCTCATCATATCACGCTGCTGAGCCATTGAGCGCCTCGCGCCGCCGGCCCTCCGGGCGCCCTCGAGCGTGAGCGGGCGCACGGCTGCCCCGGGGACCGGTCGGTTGATTCCCCCCGAGGATGCACCCATCGGAGGAGGGGCCATGAGACGCGTGATTGTCCTGCTCGGGGCGGCTGCTTGGCTGGCTGGGTGCCGCGGTCATCAGGCATCGGAACAAGCCACTGCCGAGCGCACCAGCTCGCCCTACTCCAGCGGCACCGATTCCGGCAGCGTCGGGCAGCGGACCGAAGGAACCAACACGGGAGTGGAGCGCGAGGCGCCGCGGCGGATTCCCGGCGTCGTCGCCGCTCTCGCGCAGATCCGCGCGTCAGGCCGGATCGATCAGACCAACCTGACCGCGCTACGCGGGGATCTCAGCGCGCTCGAGAGCGGGATGCGCGACGACCTCACACGTGCCGGCCTGTCGGACACCGGGACGTTCCACGCCTTGGCCGACTCGGTCCAACGGAAGCTCGGCGGTGGCGCGGGCGGATTGTCCAAGTCGTTGAATTCCAAGGACGTATCCGAGCTGTCCGCCCAGGTTCAGCGCCTGATCGACCTCTACAACAAGGAGATGAGTCGAGTCCCCAGCTAGCATCAGCCATTCCTGCAGGCGACTCTGCCACCTCCGCACGGGCGCTTGTCAAACTGGCCGCCAAATGCCTCCTCGGATGGGCATGCAGACTGCTCTCCAGCGGGCGCCAGCCGGCCAAGCGCCGCCGGCGTAGTTCCGACGACTTAACCCTTCATGCGGAGGTTGGTAGTATGTCGCTGTCCATCTCCCGGCGCCCCCTGGATTCCATGACCAGTCTGCGGCGCCTCAACTCGCTGCTCGACGACGCCTTCAGCACGTGGCCCTTCCAGTCCCAGGAGAACGGGGCCCTCACCTCTTCCTGGATTCCAGCCTGCGATGTGTTCGAGGACCAGGAAGCCGTGAAGATCGTGGCGGAGGTGCCGGGGGTTCGCCCCGAGGACGTGAAGATCTCGCTCGAGAACAACCTGCTGACCATCCGCGGTGAGAAGCGGCAGCAGGCGGAGGAGAAGACCGAGCGGGTGCATCGCTACGAGCGCACCTACGGCAGCTTCGAGCGTGCGTTCTCGCTGCCGACCACGGTCGATCCCGAGAAGATCGCCGCGAGCTACGTCAATGGGATCCTCACGGTGACTATTCCCAAGGCCGAGCGGGCCCGGCCTCGGGAGATTCCGGTGAAGGTGGGCTGAGCGCACCTCCCTTCCAACCGCAGCTTCAGTCCCGATCAGCCCCCCGACGCCCCGTCGAGGGGCTGATTCGTCCGTACCTTCCCATCTTCCGTGTTTCCGTGTTTCCGTGGTTCCGGAAAGGCGGGAGCACGGAAAGACGGAAGGACGGAAAGACGGAAGGACGGAACCACGGAACCAACGTCCTCCCGTCCGTAAGACTACGGACCCCAGTCCGCATGGCTTCGGATTGTTCCCGCTATCGCCGCCATGTACCGTACGATCGTGACGCATTCTCTTTCTTTTCATATGGTTGGCGTAAGCCACCATACGGCGGCCGTCGGTCTGCGGGAACAGCTCGCGTTCGGGCCCGACGAGCTGGATGCGCTGCTGGTGGGCGAACGTGAGGCCGGTCGGCATGCGCTGGTGCTCTCCACCTGCAACCGGTGCGAGGTCTACTGGTCGGGAGTACACGACTGTGAGGCCTGGTTCCGCGATCTCGCCGCATCCCGCGGCGCCACGCTGTCCGAAGCCTTGGTGCGATTCGACGGCGTGGCGGCCGCGCGTCACCTCTTCAGCGTGGCCGCCGGGCTCGATTCCCAGGTAGTGGGCGAAACCGAGATCCTCGGCCAGGTGCGGCGAGCCTACGATGCCGCCCGCGCGGCCGGTGTGACTACCCGCGAGATGGATCTCATCTTCTCGGCCGCTCTCTCGACCGGCCGTCGCGTCCGCCGCGAGACCTCGCTTGGCCGGCATCCCGCTTCGGTGAGCTCCGCCGCGGTCGAGGTCGCAACCCAGGAGCGCGAGGGCGCGATCGACGGCCGACCCGTCGTGGTGCTCGGCGCGGGCGAGGCAGCCGAGGGCGTGCTGCGGTCACTGCACCTCGCGGGCGCGCGCGGCGTCCACCTGGTCAACCGGAATCCGGATCGCGCTCGCACGCTCGCAATGGCGTGGGGTGCGTCGGCCCATGGCTGGGACGATCTGGACCCGTTGATCCGCGCGGCGGATCTCCTGTTCGTGGCGACGGGTGCCTCCCGCCCGGTGCTCTCCGCGGGCCAGCTCGCCGTGCTCACCGATGGTCGCGCCCAACCGCTCGTGACCATGGACCTCTCGGTGCCGCGCAACGTGGAGCCGGAGGCGAGGGGGCTCGCGGGCGTGCGTCTCTTCGACCTGGACGATCTCCAGCGACTCTGCTGTCCCGCCGCCGCGGCTCCCGCCGCCGCGCTCCAAGATGCCGAGCTGGTGCTGGAGGAGGAGCTTGCCCGGCTCGAGCAGCAGCTCCGCGGACTCGCGGCGGCGCCGCGGCTGGCCGAGCTGCATCGTCACGGCGCGCTGGTGGCGGAGCAGGAGGCCGCGCGGGCGCTCGCGCAGCTCGAGGATCTGTCCGAGCAGCAGCGGCTGGTGGTGAGGGAGATGGCGGACCGCCTGGTGCGCCGGGTGCTGTATCCGGTGAGCCGGTCGATGCGGGAGGAATAGGGCAGGGGACCGGGATCTACCCCGGGAGTCGCCGGAGTCACCCTGAGCGGAGCGAAGGGGGCATGCCCAAACGCATGCCCCCTTCGCTCCGCTCAGGGTGACTCCGGCGACTCCCGGGGTAGATCCCGGTCCCCTGCCCTATTCCTCCCGCATCGACCGGCTCACCGGATACAGCACCCGGCGCA
>DATEJD010000033.1:0-9586 GCA_035278325.1 Gemmatimonadales bacterium
GGCGAGCAGCGCCCACTTGAAGTTGCGCGAGACCGATTCGGGATCGATCGTGAGCGCGCCCGTGAACATCAGGAACCCGCCCACCACCACCACCGCCAGCGTGATGAGCCCCACCAGCCGCACCTGCCGCTGCACTTTCGCCGCGGCGACCGGGTCGGTGGGTCGCACCGGCCGGAGGCCCTCGGGCGAGAGATACTTGCCGCCCAGCGTGTACTGCACCAGTCCCAGGAACATGCCCACCGCGGCGGCCGCGAAGCCCCAGTGCCACGCGGCCTCGGGACGGATGCCCATCCCCGCCAGCACCCCGCGGAACTCGTCGCTCTGCCCGAGCCAGCCGGTGATGAGCGGCGCGATGAAGGCCCCGGTATTGATGCCGATGTAGTAGAGTGAGTAGCCCGCATCCCGACGCAGGTCGTCGGCCGAGTAGAGCTGCCCCACCAGCGCGGCGACGTTCCCCTTGAGGAGGCCGGTGCCGATCGCGATCAGCACCAGCCCGAGATAGAACGTCGCGAGCGACGGGATCGCGAGGCAGATGTGGCCCGACATGATCACCACGCCGCCCACGAACACCGTGCGACGCAGGCCGAGCACGCGGTCGGCGACCCACCCGCCCGGCAGCGAGAGCAGATACACCGAGCTCACGTACAGCGCGTAGATCGGCCCCGCCTTGGCGGTATCGAAGCCGAGCCCGCCGGCCGCGACAGGCGCGGTCATGAAGAGGATCAGCAGCGCCCGCATCCCGTAGTAGCTGAACCGCTCCCACATCTCGGTGAAGAACAGGGTCGAGAGACCCCACGGATGTCCGAAGAAGCGGGTGTCGAGTGAGGGAGCGGCGGGTCGGGCGGGAGCGGCGGTGGCCACGGCGAGTCCTTGGGTGGGTGTTACGGGTGGGCTCGGTTCACTGTTTGCCCAGCTTCCGCTTGAGGTAGGCCAGCTGCGCCTCGATGGCGCTGTCTCGGCGCTGGCGGTCGGCTTCGGCCTGCATCCGGTCGTGCTCGTCCGGACGGGTGACCCCGGCCGACTCGAGATCGCGCCACGCGGCGGAGATCGTCTCCGACGGATGGCTCGTCACCGCGCGCTTGGCCTCGGCGGTCATCTCGGCCAGCTCCCGCTCGGCCAACGCGAGCTCCTCGCGCTGCACCGACAACTTGCGCTCGAGAATGACCGCTCGCTCGCGGTGACGGCCGGCGTACCGCTCGGCGATGCGAACCGTCTCGGGATCGGGCACCATGGCAGCCAGCCGGCCGCGCCGCTCGGCGTCCTCGAGCTGCTGGCGCTCGGCGGCCAGCTCGGTTTCCGTGGCGGTCAGCGCCTCCTGCATGGTGCGCACGCCGAGTCGTGCCTCGAGCACGGCCTCCTTGAGGCCGGTAGCGTAGGCCCGAGGGTCGGTGCGCGATCCGTCGCGCAGCAGTTGGTCCAGTCGCGCCCTCAGACCTTCAAGCACGGCGGTGGAAGCCTCGAGTCGTGACCATGGGGAACGGCCGCCGAACGGCGGCAACCAGTTGGGAGATCGAATGGTAGGACCCCTGTTGGGGGCCGTCAAGCAGCGGCACTTTCCTCTGACAAGGGGCCGCGCTAGTGTCCCCGGACAGCCAACCGGAGTCGAGGAGGCCGATGTCGACCACTGAGTGTCCCGTGTGCGCCGAGCTGACCGGCCGGATCGTGGCCCCCGGCGGGCCGGTGTATCGCAATGCCTGGTGGGAAGTGGCCCACCACACCGGCGCCTACACGGACCCGGGCGAGCTGATCGTCAAGGCGCGCCGCCATGTCGAGTCCATGTCGGGGCTCACACCGGAGGAAGCCGCCTCGCTCGGTCCGGTACTCCGGGCAGCCGTCACCGCCATCGAGCGGGTGGTGCGCCCCGAGCGAGTCTACGTGGCCTCGTACGGTGAGCGGGTGCGCCACGTGCATTTCTTCCTGCTGCCGCGAACGTCCAGCCTGCCCGCAGGCCATGTCTTCTCCGACGTGTACCGGCGTGCGCGCAGCCAGCTCCGGCATTGGAAGCTGGCCCGCAACCCCACGACCGCCGACCGTGCCGCCGCCGTCGAGCGGCTCCGGAGCGACGACGCGTGGAAGTCGTTGAGCACCTAGTCCTGGGGGCGGGGCCCGCGGGCCTCCGCGCCGCGCACGTCCTGGCCGGGGCGGGCCGGGAGGTGCTGGTGCTCGAGAAGAACCGCGACGTGGGTCCGAAGACCTGCGCCGGGGGCCTCACGGTCAAGACCATGCGGGAGCTCGAGGCGATGGGCCTCCCGCGCGACGCGACGCTCCGGAGCGTCGGCCACGTCGCATTTGCCGGCGGGCGCCCTGTGGCGCTCGACGCCGAGGCCACCGTGGTGCACACCATCCCGCGGCGGGACCTGGGACGATTCCAGCTCGGATGGGCGCGTTCGGCCGGGGCGGAAGTGCGGACCGGCTCACCAGTCTCGACGATCGATCTGGCCGCTCGCACGATAACCGTCGCGGGCCATGCCATCCGGTGGACCCACCTGATCGGTGCCGACGGCGCCGACTCGGCCGTCCGGCGCGCGCTCGGGCTCGCCTCTCCCCGAGAGTACTTCGCGGCGGAGTACAACGTGCCCGGCCTTCGGCTGGAGCCGCTCAGGGTGGAGTGCGATCCGGCCGAGCTGGCCAACGGCTATTTCTGGGTCTTCCCCCACGCCCACTACACCTCCTTTGGCGTGGTCGCCCCCAAGCATCTGGTGGCACCCTCGGTGCTCCGGCGGTACCTCGACCGCCGGCTCGGCCAGCTCGACGTCCGCCAGGCGGGAGTGCCGTTCGAGGGTGCCACACTCGAGGTGGAGTATCGCGGCTGCCACTTCCCGGGCGGAGTGCATCTCGTAGGCGACGCGGCCGGCGTGGTCTCTTCGCTCACGGCCGAGGGTATCTACGCCGCGATCGTCACGGGCGAGGAAGTCGCGCGCCGGATTCTCGAGCCCGGTGCCCCGGCCCCCAAGACCGCGAGCTGGCTCCGTACCAAGCGGCGGCATGATGCGCTGGCGCGCTGGCTCGCGCGTCCCGGCCCGCGGCGCTATACCCTCGGCGCCCTCGCCCGGCTCGCGGCGCAACCCGCCGTGCGCCGTCCGCTCGCCAACTGGTTCCTTCGCCCGTGAGCGCGCCGCCGTGAGCGCGGCCGTGAGCGCGGCCGTGAGCGCGCTGCGCGACCGGTTCACCACGCTCCTCCGACGCCTTGGCGCAACCGGGGACACGTACGCCCTCGCCGAGGCGCTGCTCTCGGCGTGGTCGGCGCCGGAGCGCGGGTACCACGACCTCCGCCATCTCGAGGATTGTCTCGCCCAGCTCGATACCGCCGGCGAGCCCGACCAGGCTACCCGAGACGTGGTCGAGGCCGCGCTCTGGTTCCATGATGCCGTGTACGACCCGAGAGCGAGCGACAACGAGGAGCGGAGCGCCGCCTGGGCACTCGAGGCGCTCCCCGGCACTGGGATTCCTCGCGACGTGGGGGGCCAGGTGGCGCGGCTGGTGCGGCTCACGCGGGGACATGCCCCGGTGCCGGATCGGGCCGGCCAGCTCATGTGCGACATCGACCTCTCGATCCTCGGTCGCCCGGTCGAGATGTTCGACAGCTACGACCGCGGGGTCCGGGCGGAATACGCCTGGGTGCCCGAGACGATCTTCCGCGCGCATCGCGCCCAGGTACTGGAAGACTTTCTGCGGCGGGATCCCTTGTTTCAAACACCGGCCTTCCGCCAGCGATTCGAGGCGACGGCCCGCACGAACCTCAGGCGCGCGCTCGCGAGGCTGAGCCAGGCCTGACCCGGCGTTGCCCGACTCCGGTCGGCCCTGGATTATCTTGAGGCATGCGAAACCGGACCCCGTTCGTCGCCGCCCTGCTCCTCATCGCGGCCTGCGGACACCCGGCGGAACGTGGCCGGGCGGCCTGCGGCCTTGCCGCGCTCGCAGGCCCCACGGCCTTGCTCACCCAGTTCAGCGTCCCCCGCCAGACCCTCGGCGCGCCGCCCCGCGAGCTGCCCGAGCGGCTGGTGACGCGCGTGGTCGCCGGTCCGGCACTGCCCTCCATCGTCGGCCGCACCGATTCGAATCTGGTCATCGGCGTCGAGGGCGCCGTGCCCGCCACGATCAAGCCCGGCTACGGGGTGCTGGTGCTCGACACCGCCGAGCGGGCCCGGGGGGTCATGCTCTACGAAGGGACCCCGGTCGAGGGCGCCCCGCAGATCGGCACGGTGACCGTAGGCTCGGCCACGCTTCCCCTGATCGGCATCCAGGTCAATCCGACGCGGATTGAAGATCCGCACTGCCCTTTCTTCCCGGATTCGGTGCTGCCGTGAGCGCGCCGCGGATCGGCGTGAGCGGCGTGGTGCGCCAGTGGGACGGCAACGAGCGCACCGGTGTCAACGCCGCGTACGTGCGCTCGGTGCTCGCCGCGGGTGGGATCCCCGTCATTCTCTCCCCGGTGCTCGGCCCCTCGTATGCCGCGCGCGCGATGGACGGGGTGGACGGCCTGGTGCTCACCGGCGGTGAGGACATTCATCCCGCCCTCTACGGCGCCGAGCCCTCCCCCCACGCGTACCCGCCCAGCCGGGAGCGCGACCTCTTCGAGCTCGCGCTCTTTGCGGCCGCGCGCCAGCGCGAGCTGCCAGTCCTCGGGATCTGTCGCGGCATTCAACTCGTCAACGTGGCCATGGGCGGGACCCTGTTTCAGGACCTGCCGACCGAGCGGCCAAGCGACATCGCGCACGACCCGGGCAGCGCGCGCGACGCGCGGACCCACGCAGTGCGGCTGCAGGCAGGGAGCCGCGCCGCTCAAGCCCTCGGCGCGACCGCGCTGCGGGTGAATTCCTTCCATCATCAGGCGGTGGACCGGCTGGCGTCCGGACTGATCGCGACGGGATGGAGCGAGGATGGGGTGATCGAGGCGGCCGAGACGCCCGGCGATGCGCCGTGGCTGTTGACGGTCCAGTGGCATCCGGAGGAGATGCACGCGGACGTGAAGGCGCCCGAGCGGGGACTGTTCCGGGCGCTGGTGGACGCGTGCGCCGTGGCCGACGCGACGCGGCGGGCCTAGCTCAGGTCCCTGCCCAGCTGCCGCAGCACGCGGTCCGCGGTCTGGACGTTGGGGAACAGCAGCCGGTCGCTCACGCCGTTCAGCGCACCGCGCAGCGAGGGAAACCGCTCCGCCGCCGTCCGCAGGACCGCGCCGAGCCCATATTGACCCGCCAGGGCGTGGTCGGACGCCATGCCGAAGCCGCGGCGGCCCAGCGCGTCATAGTAGGTGACGTCGGGGCCCGCTTTCCGCAGGTGGCGCGCGGCGATATAATCGGGAAAGAGACCGGCCAGCCACAACGCGTAGTTGCCCAGGTGCACCATCACGCGGAAGCGGCGCTCGCCGTTGCTCGATTCGAGATCCGCGAGAATGTCCACCAGGTAGCGGTGCTGGTGATCGTCGTGCCAGTCGATCCGCCAGGCGCGGTCCCGCTGACCGAAGTCGAGCAGCAGCGCCGCCAGGTAGTCCGCCAGCTCGCGGTCGTCCACGCCGGCCCGTCTGAGCGAGTGGCGCACCACGACATAGAAGAACAGCGCTTCGGAGGGCACCAGCATCGTGCGTACCGTCAGCAGCCGCTCGAGCAGATCGGGCGCGTCCAGCAGCGGATCCGGCCCCTCGGCCTCGAGGCGGCGCTCGAGATAGGCGCGCCGGTGCGCGGAGCCGCGGCTTAGCAGCAGGAGCACCAGCTGCAGGTCGGCCGCGGTCAGGCGGCCCCGCGTATTCGCCCGAATCATGGTTACGCCTCCTTCCAGCAATCTCGCCGCCAGGGCCACCACCGACGACCTGGCCCTGCTGCGCCAGGTCACCGCCTTCGGTCAGGACCTGGCCGGCACGCTACGCCGCGCCTCGGTCATCGATCTCCTGCTCAAGCACATCCGCGAGAGCCTCGCGCCCACCGAGATCGCGCTGACCTTGTTCCACCGGGACGCCGATGCCCAGGACTTCGTGCACGCCTGGCCAGCCGGACGCCCCGACCGCCGTCCCCTGCTCCAATTGGTGGAGCGCCTGGGCCCGCTGGTCCTGCCCGATGGCCTCGACACCCTCGCCGGCCAGGGCGACCTGGCCCCTCAGCCGGATGGATCCGGCTCCTGGCTCCTCGCGCCGTTCGTCGCGCGCGGGAGGGTGACCGGCGCCGTTGCCATTCGGGGGGAATCCGGGCGGTTCGGGTCCGCCTCGCTCAGACTGCTCGAGGGACTGGTCGCGCAGGCCAGCATCGCGCTCGAGAGCGCCCGTCTGGTGGACCTGCACGACGACGGTCGGCGGTCCTGGCAGGAGGTGGTCGACGCCATCTCCCCCGCCCTCTGCATCGTGGATCGCGGTGGCCGCATTCGTCGCGCCAACCGTGCCTTTGCCGACCTGGTGAATGCGCCGCCGGCGAGTCTGATCGGCCGGCCGTGGCAGGCCTTCGTGCCGCCGGAGTGGGCGGCGGACCTGCAACGGGCCCTGGACCAGCAAGGAGCGGGCCGTGAAGTGGAGCTCCGCACCGGCGAGCAAACCTATGCGGTTACCGCGGTGCCGATTAGCGGTACCGACCGCTCCACCCTGGTGCTCCTGTTCGATGATCAAACGGAGCGGCGGCGTTTGCAAGACCAGCTCATCCAGTCGGAAAAGATGTCCGCCATCGGCCAGCTCATCGCCGGCATCGCTCACGACCTCAACAACCCCCTGGCCTCGGTGGTCGGCTTCGCCGACTTCCTGGGCGAGGTGCCCAACGTCCCGCCGGCGCTGCGCGAGCCGCTCACGGTCATCCAGGAGGAAGCCGAGCGCGCGTCCAACATCGTCAAGAACCTCCTGAGCTTCGCGCGGAAGCAGGAGCATCAGCGGCGCCCAACCGCGCTGGGCCCGCTGCTCGACGCGACCTTCGTGCTGCTCCGGAACCAGCTCATGGCTCATCGGGTCGAAGCCTCGATCGAGGTCGAAGACGAGCTGCCCATGCCCGACATCGACCCCAATCAGATCCAGCAGGTGTTCGTCAACCTGATCAACAACGCCGCGCAGGCGATCGCGAGCACCGGCCGCCCGGGCCGAGTGGTGGTCCGCGCCCGCCGCTGGCTCGACGGCGTCGCCATCGACGTCGTGGACGACGGGCCCGGCATGTCGGAGACGCTCGCCGCCCAGGTCTTCGAGCCCTTCTTTACCACCAAGCCCGAGGGCGAAGGCACCGGCCTGGGCCTCTCCATCAGCCAGGGTATCCTGCGAGAGCACGGGGGCCGGATCATGCTCTCGACCGAGGAGGGCCGCGGCTCGACGTTCACCGTGCAGCTTCCGCTCGCCACCCGACAGCCCCCGCCGGCCCCGACCGCCGGTACCGGTACTCCAACCAAACGCCTCCGTGTGCTGGTCGTCGACGACGAGCCTCACATCCTGCACTACATGCACGCCACACTCGACGCGTGGGGCCACGTCCCCGTGGTTGCCCGGAACGGCCGCGAGGCCCTGGAGCTGGCCGACCGCGAGGCGTTCGACCTGGTGATCTCCGACCTCCGAATGCCGGAGCTGAGCGGGCGGGAGTTCTACGAGGTCCTCGCCAGCCGGCATCCGGCCCTCGCCGCCCGTCTCGTCTTCAGCACCGGCGACACCGTGCGGGGTGACACCCTCGCCTTCCTCGAAAGCCTCGATCGCCCCTACCTGCACAAGCCGTTCAGCCTGGCCGAGCTCCGAACGCTTCTCGCCGCGGTTGCCCGGGACGCGTGACCCTGCGCGTCGTCCACCTCGCGTCGGGACGCGAGTGGCGCGGTGGCCAGCGCCAGGTGTGGCTCCTGGCCCGCGAGCTCGCGCGACTGGGCCTGTCCCAGGTCGTGGTCACCGGCCCGCGCGGCGCGCTCGCGGAGCGTCTCCGACAGGACGGCATTCCTGTGCGGAGCGTGCCCTGGCGCGCCGGGCTCGACCCGCGAGTGCTCCCCGGCTTGCTGTCCGAGCTCCGCGGTCCCTCGCTGGTCCACGCCCACGATGCCCACGCCGTGGCGCTCGGCGGCGTGGCCGCTGCACTCGCCCGCCGACCGCTCGTCGCCACCCGGCGGGTGGACTTCCACCTCCGGCGGCGTGGCTACTGGGCCCGGGCCGCGGCCGTGATCGCGATCTCGGATGCGGTCGCTCGCGTACTGGTCGAAGACGGGATCAGCCGCGAGCGCATCCACGTGGTGCATTCGGGCATCGCACCCGACGAGGTCCGCCGGACACCTCGGCTCGGCATTCGGGAGCGGCTGGGCATCGGCGGGAATGCTCTCGTCGCCGCGAACGTCGCGGCGCTGGTGGGGCACAAGGATCAGGCGACCCTGGTGCGCTCGGCCGGGCTGCTCCGCGATGCGTTTCCCACCCTCCACTGGGTCATCGCCGGCGAAGGTCCCGAGCGCGCGTCGCTTGAACGATTGCGAGCCGGTCTGGGCCTGGACGGGCGCGTGCACCTGCTGGGACACCTCGACGAGCCAGCGCGTCTCATCGCCGAGGCTAGCTGCTTCGTCATGAGCTCGCGTGACGAGGGGTTGGGAACCTCGGTCCTCGAGGCGATGGCCCTTGGCATCCCCGTTGCGTCGACCAGCGCGGGAGGACTCCCGGAGATGCTGCAGGACGGTGCAGGCCTCCTGGTGCCGCCGGCCGATCCGGCCGCTTTGGCTTCGGCCGTCGAACGGCTGCTGCGCGACTCGGCGCTCGCCCGGGACATTGTGATGAAGGCTCGGCAAACGGTGGAGCGGTTCACGGCGACCCGCATGGCAGAGGCGGTCCGATCGGTGTATCGTTCCTTGGCCCCATTCCCTTGACGGATCATGATTTACGTTTGCATTCCCAGCCGTAACGAAGCTCCGACCGTGGGGCTGCTCCTATGGAAGATCCGGCAGGTCTTCGCGGGCTTCCCGCGCGAGTACCAGCTCCTGGTCCTGGACGACGGCTCGACCGATTCTACCGCTGAAGTGCTCGAGCCCTATGCCCGGGTCCTCCCGCTCACCGTGATTCGCCGGGCCTCGCCGCGCGGCTACGCCGCCGCGGTGGAGGAGCTGCTGCGCAAGGCCGTCGAGCTGACCGACCGTCCCAAGCGCGACGCGGCGATCCTCATGCACGCCGATTTCGCCCACAATCCCCAAGTTCTGCCCGACCTGGTGCGCCGGATCGAGAGCGGCGCCGATCTGGTAGTGGCCGAGGGCCAGTTGGCGGGAGAGCCGTCCCGTGGCCACCGGATCCTGCGGCGGTACGCGCCGGCGCTCCTCCGCGGCGTGGTGTCGGTGCCCGTGGTGAAGGACGTGGTGTCGGGCTACGCGGCGATTCGCCTGGTCGCCCTCCGCAACGCGATCCGGAGTCAGTCCGGCGACCTGCTCCACACCGACGGGTGGGCCGCGAACGCCGAGCTGTTCTGGCGCACGGCCCGGTACGCCCGAAGGGTGGAGACCGTCTCCTCCGTCGAGCGGCATGACCTCCGCAGCCGCCCGAGCCGGGTCCGGCCCTGGGACACCGCCGCGAGCCTGTGGGCGGCACGTCGGGTGCTCCGCGCCTTGCCGGTCCCGCCCGCACCGCCGGAGCCCTCGACGCGGCGCGAGGCCGAGCCACAGACGGTGGCGCCATGAAATCGCT
>DATEJD010000034.1:0-16485 GCA_035278325.1 Gemmatimonadales bacterium
TCGCCACCTGGTGGCGGAGGCCCGGGAGCAGGAGGCCATCCACCGCGCCGAGCGCCGCCGCGCCGATGAAGGGCTGGCCCAGACCACCGCCCGCCGCCACGCGCTGGAAGGGCTCGAGCGGGACCGGGTGGGCCTCGCGCCGGGGGCGGCGGCCCTGCTTGCCGCCCGCGACCGGTTCGATGGCGGCGTGCTCGGTCCGCTGAGCGACTTCGTGAGCACTGGCCGGGACGACGCCGAGCTGGCGGAGCGGCTGCTGGGCAACTGGATGCATGCGGTCCTGGTCCGGGATGCCGCCACGGTGCAGGCCGTTCAGGCGTGGCACGCCGAGCATCAGCCCGGCTCGATCGTGCTGCTTCCGCTCGACTCGGGCCCGAGCACAGCGGGCGACGGGCAGCCGTTGGACGACCGCCTGCTGGCCGATGGTCCAGCGGTCGGCTGGGTCCGCGCGGCTTTAGCCGGCTCGGAGGTGCTCGACGGCAGCGGCCGCGTGTTGCGCCGCGCCAGCGGCGCGATCCTGCTCTCGGGTGCCGTCGGCCCGTCGGGGCCGCTGCGCCGCCGGGCGGAGCTGGCCACGCTGGCCCAGGAGGTCGCCCAGCTCGAGGCCGATGTCGCCGCGGCCGATCGCGAGCTCGAGGCGACCGCAGTCCGGCTGGCCGAGCGGGAGCAGGCGCTGGCCGGGGCGATGGCCGCGGCCGAGCAGGCGCGCGAGGCCGAACGCCTCGGCGTCGCCACCCGTGAGGACGCGAGCCGCGTGGCCGCGAACCTGGCTCGAGAGATGACCGAGTCCGAGGCCCAGCTCACCCGCGTCACCGAGCGCCTCACGCGGGCGGAGCAGCGGCTCGCCGAGATCGACACCGCGCTCACCGAGGGCGACCTGGCCCGCGGCCGCCTGGACGAGGCGCTCGGCGGCGGGCGCGGCCGTCTGGCGGAGCTCGAGACCGAACAGGAATCGGCCCGCGAGCAGCGGGTCCATTGGCAGGTGCAGGAGGCCCACGTCGCGGGCGGGCTCCGCTCGGCGGAAGAGCGGCTGCAGCGCGGAACCGCCATGCGGGAGGAAGCCGAGCGCGCGGCCGCGAGCCTGAGTGCCGAGCTGACCCAGCTCGAGGCGGACACCGTCGCGCTGGCCGCGCAGCAGGCCGAATGGCGTGAGGCGCGGGCCGAGCGCGAGGCCGCGGTTCACGAGCTCGAGATCGCCAGCGCGGGCGCCGACCGGTCCCTCGCCGCCGCCGAGGAAAGCCTGCTCCACGCCGAGCGCGAGGTCAACGCGGCCCGCCAGGCCCTCGATTCGGCGAGCGAGGAGAGCCACGGGCTGCAGGTCCGCCTGACCGAGACGGCCGGAACCCGGCGCAGCATCGTGGAGCGGGTGGAGGCCGAGTGGCGCCGGTCCTACGAGCAGTTGGTGGAGCAGGCCCCGATGCTCGACCTCGACCTCGAGACCCTCGAGACCGAGGCGGCGCGCATCCTGGGCGCGCTCGAGGCCATCGGGCCGGTCAATCCGCTCGCGGTGGAGGAACATGCGGAGGAGGTCAAGCGGCTGGAGTTCCTCACCAGCCAGCGCGACGACCTGGTGGGCGCGCGGCAGGCGCTCATCCAGGCCATCCGCGAGATCGACGGCACCGCCCGCGCCATGTTCCTGGAGACCTTCACCGCGGTGCAGGCCAACTTCACCCACGTATTCCAGACCCTGTTCGGCGGCGGCGAGTGCGAGCTGCGGCTCGCCAACCCGGACGATCCGCTGGAGAGCGAGATCGACATCCACGCGGCGCCTCGCGGGAAGCGCACCCAGCGGATCCACCTGCTCTCCTCCGGTGAGCGGACCCTGGTCGCGGTGAGCCTGCTCTTCAGCATCTACCTGACCAAGCCCAGCCCCTTCTGCCTTATGGACGAGGTGGACGCGCCCCTCGATGACGCCAACGTCGGACGGTTTACCCGCCTGCTGGACGAGTTCAAGACCGGGACCCAATTTCTGGTCATCACCCACAACCCCCGGACCATGCAGGCGGCCGACGCCGTGTACGGCGTGACGATGCAGGAGCCGGGCGTCTCGACCATCGTTGGGGTACGGCTGGGTGAGGCGGAGCACGTCGCGTAGGCGACGGATGGGCATGGTGCGGGAGTTGCGGAGCGGATACCCGGTTCGACCCACCGCTGACCGAGGAGTCGGATGCTGATCGTGATGCGCCACGGCGCCGCCGAGGATGAAATCCAGCGCGTCGTCGAGACCATCGAGGAGATGGGCTACCAGGCGCGACCCATGCCGGGGAAGCAGCGCACCACCGTAGGCCTCGTGGGCAACGATGGCCGGGTGGACGGGTCCCGGCTGGCGGCACTGCCCGGGGTGCAGGAGATCATCCACGTCACCCAGCCGTACAAGCAGGTGAGCCGGGAGTGGCAGCCCGAGTCCACCATCGTGCGGCTGGCGGGCGGACTCGCGGTGGGCGGCGAGGACGTGGTGGTGATGGCGGGCCCCTGCTCGGTGGAGAGCGAGCGCCAGATCCTTGCCGCCGCGCGCGCGGTCCGCGAAGCCGGTGCGACCGTCCTCCGGGCCGGCGCCTACAAGCCGCGGAGCTCGCCCTATGCCTTCCAGGGACTGGGCCGGGCCGGGCTGGATCTCCTGGCCAAGGCGCGCGAGGAGACCGGATTGCTGATCGTCACCGAGGCCATGGACGCGGAGGGCCTCGACCAGGTGGTGGAGGTCGCCGACATCGTGCAGATCGGCGCCCGCAACATGCAGAACTACTCGCTGCTCAAGCACGCCGGCCGATGCGGCAAGCCGGTGCTCCTCAAACGGGGCCTCTCCGCAACCATCCAGGAGCTGCTGCTGTCGGCGGAATACCTCCTCGCCGAAGGCAACCGGCAGGTCATCCTCTGCGAGCGCGGCATCCGGAGCTTCGACCAGGCCACGCGCAACCTGTTCGACCTGAGCGCCATCGCGGTGGTGCACGGGCTGTCCCACCTGCCCATCGTGGCCGACCCGAGCCACGGCACGGGACATCGCGATATGGTGATCCCGATGGCGCGGGCGGCGGTCGCGGCCGGCGCGGACGGACTCCTGGTGGAAGTCCATCCCAACCCCGACCGTGCGCTGTCCGACGGCGCGCAGAGTCTCTATCCCGAGCAGTTCGAGCGGATGATGAAGGAAGTTCGGCTCATCGCCGAAGCGATCGGTCGGCGGGTGGCGGAGCCGGCGGGGGCGCGCGCGTGATCCGGCTGTGCCTCCTGCTCGCCATCGTGAGCGTGGCGCCGCCGGTGGCGACGGCCCAGGACGCGGCCGCCATCGTGGGGCGGTCGTCCCGGGTCTATCGGTCGCTCTCGAGCCTCAGCGCGGACTTCGTCCAGGTCATCGACAATCCGATGATCGACAGCGCCACCAGCAAAGGAACGCTGGTACAGGCGGGGCAGGACAAGCTGTCCATGCGGTTCAGCGATCCGCCCGGCGAGGCCATCGTGATCGACGGCCATTCGATCTGGGTGTATACCCCGAGCACCACCCCGGGCCAGGTCATCCGCATGGCGCTGCCCAGTGGCGGGCCGGTGTACGGCTACAACATCCTCGCCTGGCTGCTCGACCGTCCGGCGGAGCGCTACACCGCCACCTACGTGCGGTCCGACCGCCTCAATGGCCGCGCGGTCGACGTGGTGCGCCTCGATCCGGCGGTGCCCGACCTGCCATTCGAGCGGGCGATCGTCTGGCTGGACAAGGAGGACGGGCTGCCGCGCAAGCTCGAGATCACCGAGCACTCGGGCGCCACGCGAACGCTCACGCTGTCGAAGGTGCGGACCAACCGCTCGGTGCCCGACGACACCTTCACCTTCAAGCCACCGTCGGGAGTCCGCGTCATCGATCAATGACCCGGCGCGGGCCCCGAGGCCAGGTCCAGCAGGGCGCTGGGGGTCTGCGCCTGCCGGAGGAGCGCCACCGCCTCGCCGATCTGCCGGTCGTCTCCGACCCGGCGCCGCCGCTCGGCCGTCGGGCCGAACACATAGCGCGCGAGCTCGTAGCCGAGCTGCTGGTCTACGATCTGCTCCCCTCCCCGGAACGTGCTGTCGGCCAGATGCACCCCGCCGGCCTCCAGCCGGCGCCGGAAATCGGCCCGCATCGCGGCCGTCACGGCGAAATCCTCGGACAGGATCATGTTCCGGCGTCGCACGTCCAGCGCCGTGGCGCTGATGGCGTCGCGGAACACCGCGAGCTGCCCGTCGAGCGCCCGGGTGAACCCCTGCTCCGCCGTGGTGAACGTGTCCGGCTTGAGCAGCACGTCGGGCACGATCCCACCACCGCCTGACAGCGGGCGCCCCCCGTCCGAGTGGTAGAGCAGCGGGCTCGCGGCCAGGTGCTTGGCGCCCATCACCGAGTCGAGCAGCGCGCCTTGAATGGATCGGCCGCTCGGCGTGAACCACCGCGCCGTGGTGATCCGGAGCGCCACGTCGCTCCCCAGCGGGAACAGCGTCTGCACGATGCCCTTGCCATAGGTCGTATCGCCGACGACCAGCGCCCGGTCGTGATCCTGCAGCGCGCCGGCGATGATCTCCGCGGCGCTGGCCGTGCCGCCGTTCACGAGCACCACGACCGGCAGCCCGCGCCAGCGCTGCGGCGAGCCGTCGGTCCAGCGGTGGTTGTCTCCCGGCGCGCGGCCCCGACTCACCAGGATGTCCTGGCGCGGATCGAGGAACAGGTCGGACACCTGGACCGCCTCGTCGCGGAGTCCGCCCGGATCCGACCGCAGATCCAGCACGAGCGACTTCATCCCCCGCGCTACCAGCTTCTCGATCTCCTGCTCCATCTCGGCGGCGCAGTTCTCCCGAACCATTGAAAGCGACAGGTACCCTGCCCCGTCGGCGAGCAGCAGACCCTCGGAGACCGCGCGCTGATGGATCCGCTCGCGGGTGAGCCGGAACCGCTGAACGGCGTCGACGCCCTCCCGACGGATGGCGAGCTCGATGGTGGTCCCGACGGGGCCGCGGAGCGCCTGCACCGCCCGCTCCATCGTCCAGCCGGCCGCCGACACACCATCCACCTCGACCAGCAGGTCGCCCGGACGGATGCCGGCGCGATCGCCGGGCGTGCCGGGCATCGGCGCCACCACCGTGATCCAGCCGTTCCGGGCGTCGACCTGCACGCCGATGCCGGCGTAGTCGCCCGTGGTGCGCTCCTGCTGCCGCTGGTAGTCCTTCCCGACCAGGAGCGCGGCATAGGGATCGTGGAGCTGACCCAGCATCCCATCGATGGCCCGCCGATACAGCTCGTCCTCCGGCAACGAATCGACGTGGTAGTCGCGCACGTGGGCCAGGACCTGCTCGAACAGTCGGGCCTGCTGGTACACGTCATTCCCTACGCCAAGGCGGCGCTGGAGGAACCACCCACTGGTGAAGCAGGCTAGGAGAGCAAGCACCCCGGAGAAGGCCCAGCGGTGAGACATGGCGGCCTCGCATGAGAGCGTCGCCCAGAGCGGAGAGCCGCCCGACGGTCGGGTCGATCCACCCGCGACGCGAAAGTGACCTTCGTACGTGTTGAGGAACGGTGTGGCAGCGGCCCCTCCGCTCACTAGGCCGGAGGGGCTCGAAAAGTTTCGCTCAGTCCGCCGCGAGCAGGAGGCGCTCGATGGCCCTGGCCCTGGACTCATCGAGCCCGGCCTCCCGGGCCAGCCGCAGCGCCACCAGACCAAGCTCGCGATAGAGCCGCCGCTCGTCCGGCGCGAGTGCCTCGAGGTGACGCCGGACGGTCGCCTCGTCACCTCGGCGGATCGGCCCGGTGAGTGCGGAGGCCGGCCCCATCGCGAGATTGGCGAGCGTGCCACGCATGAGGGGCAGGTAGAGCGAGCCCGCGTCCGCCTCCGCGACGCCGGCCCGGCGAGCCAGCTCCTCGGCCACGGCCGCGAGCACGACGGCATAGTTCGATGCGATGACGGCTCCCGCATGATACGCCGGCTTCGCGCCGGGCGCGAGACGCACCGGCCGCATCCCGAGCAGCCCGGCCAGCCGCTCGCCGGCGACGAGCGCCCGCTCGTCCCCCTCGAGGCCGGCGTACGCCCCGCGCAGGAGCTCCGGCGCGGCCGTCGGATCGGCCACCGTCTGCAGCGGGTGAAACGATCCGAGCCCCGCGCCGGTGGACGCGAGCGCGCTCAGCGCCTGGCGGTCGAGCAGGCCGGAGAGGTGCAGCACGACCTGCTCACCGCCGATTGCGTTGTCACGGGCCAAGTCTCCCGCGACGCCGGCGATCGCGTCATCGGGCACGGCAAGCAGCACCAGGTCGACGTTCCGGGTGTCGTCGGGTCGTCGGTCGCGTCCCAGCAGTCGGACGGCGTGCTTCCCGCGGTCGAGCGCCGCTGCCAGCCCTCGACCCATGCGGCCGGCACCGACGATGGCGGTGAGCCCGGCGGCGGTCATGTATGCACCGGCCGCGAGTCATCCTGAACGCAGTGAAGGGGGCATGCCCAAACGCATGCCCCCTTCGCTCCGCTCAGGGTGACTCGGCGGGTGACCACCCGTCAGTTCTGCGCGGGCACCGCCGCGCGATTGGAGTTGGCGAGGCTCATGAGCTCTCTGGGCGTCCCCGCCTTGCGCAGGAGCCCCATCGCGGTCTGCAGCTGCTTGTCGTCCTGCGCCCGGCGACGGAACTCCGCCGGCCTCCCGAACACGTAGCGGGCGATCTCATAGCCCAGCTGCTCGGTGATGAGGCCGCTCGCGCCCTCGTAGACCTGCGGCGTGAGGTCGATCCCCTTGGCCCGGAGCCGCTGATACACCTGCTGGCGCATCTCCGGCGTCACCGTGAACGCCTCGGACTTGATCGTGCCGCTCTTCTTCGCCTCGAGCGCGTAGCCCGTGAGCACGTCCCGGTACTCCGGCAGATGGCTGCCCAGCTCCTTGGCGAACTCCTTCTCGCCGCCGGACAGGGTGTCGGGCCGGATGACCAGGTCAGGCACGATGCCACCGCCGCCGCGGACCACGCGGCCCGCGTCGGTGTGGTAGATGGGACGGGCCTGGATAGCCGAGTCGCTGTGCTCCTTGTCCGCGGCGCCGGGGACCGTGTCGCCCGCCTCGACGGCGGCTTGCACCGCCTGCTCTTCCTCGTTCTTGGCGATGCGCTGGATCGTGCGGCCGCTCGGAGTGTACCAGCGCGCGGTGGTCAGCTTGAGCGCGACGCCGTCGCCCAGCGGGAACAGCGTCTGGACCAGGCCCTTTCCGAAGGTCGGCGTGCCCACCACCACCGCGCGGTCGTGGTCCTGCAGCGCGCCGGCGATGATCTCGGCCGCGCTCGCGGTGCCGTCGTTCACCAACACCACGATCGGCAGCTCCGGCCACTGCTGCTTGGCCTCGTCGTAGAACTCCTTGGTGGAGCCTCGGGCCCGGCCGCGCGTCGCGACGATCTCCTGCTTCTGGTCGAGGAACAGGTCGGCCACCTTCACACCCTGATCCAGCAGGCCGCCGGGATTGAGCCGCAGATCCAGGATCAGCGACTTCATCCCCTTGGACTTCATCGAGCTGATTTCAGACTGGAGCTCATCCGCCGAGGTCTCGGCCACCGGATTGAGCGAGATGTACCCGACGCCGCTGTCGAACATGGTTCCGGGCGGAACCGAGCGGATGTGGATCTGGGCCCGAACCAGATTGTATTTGATCGGGTCCGACACCCCCGACCGGCGAACCGTGATGGTGACCTTGGTGCCGGCGTCTCCGCGGAGCGCCTTCACGGCCTCGTCGTTCTTCCAGCCCTCGGTGGACCGACCGTCGACCTCGATGATCTGGTCGCCGGTAGCGACGCCCGCGCGCTCGGCCGGGGTGTCGGGCAGCGGTGCCACGACCGTGATCCAGCCGTCGCGCACGTCGATCTGGATGCCGAGTCCCGCGTAGTTCCCGGAGGTCTGCTCGGTGAGCGCCTTGTAGTCGTCGCCGGTGAGCAGGACCGAGTAGGGGTCCTTGAGCTGCTCCAGCATTCCGCGGGTGGCCCGATCGTAGAGATCCGTCTCGCCGATCGAATCCACGTAGTAGGCGCTGACATGGCTGAGCACGTCGTCGAACAGGCGTGCCTGCTGGTACACGTTCCCGCCGCTCGCGACGCCACGCTGCAGCAGCCAACCACCGCTCACGAACGAGATGGCCGCCACCACCACGATCAGTCCCCAACGCTGCTTCATACCATGCCTCCGGTCCTGCGGAATTGCTGCGGATACCGCCTCAGCCCCACCTGTGACGCCACGGCTGTGGCTCCGTGCCCCACTGCCTGGGTCGGGCGCCGAGGCACTCGGTAAAGCTAACCTGCCGTTGCCCCAAAGCGTTCCGGATCCACCGCGAGCACCGACTCCCAGGCTTCCTGCAAGAGCCGGTCCGGCGGCAGGGTCGCGTCCAGATGCCGGATGCCCTGGCCCCGCACCGACCGATAGTACTCCAGGACCCGCCGGTGGAACTCCAGGCTCTCGGCGTCGAGCCGGTCGAGGCGCTTGCCGGACGCCACCTGGCGCGCCCGGCCGACCTCGGGAGACAGATCCAGAATCAGTGTCAGGTCCGGTCGAAGCCCGGCGGCAGCGGCGCGGTTGGCCGGGTGCACCACTTCGGGCGGCAGGCCGCGACCGACCATCTGATACGCTTCGGTGGACATGGTGAATCGATCGGACAGCACCACCCGTCCCGCGGCCAGGGCCGGTGCGATCACCGTCGCCACCAGCTCCGCCCGCGCGGCGAGGTAGAGGAAGAGCTCCGCGACCGGCGTGACCGGATGGTCGGGGTCGAGCACCGCCTGACGGGCGATCTCGCCGGCCCGGGTGCCGCCCGGCTCGCGAACCAGGACCGGCTCGACGCCCGCGTCGCGCATCCGCCCCGCGAGCGGCCCTGCCAGCGTCGACTTGCCCGACCCTTCCGGCCCTTCCAGAACAACGAAGAGTCCCCGGCCGCTCATCCCAGGGTGATGATGCTGCTGCTCGCGCCCTTCTCCATCCCCTCGCTGATCTGCTGATTCACCTTGGCCATCAGCTTCTCGAAATTCGAGCGGGCCACGACGTAGGCTTGCCCCACCGGACTCATCTCGAGATCGCGCACGGCGGTCTCGTACGACTCGGCCGTGGCCTGATCGGGCATCTGCCCGCTGGACACCATCTGGTCGACCTGGCGCGCCAGCGTCTGGATCTGGTCCAACTTGGCGACCGTTTCCTTGTCGTCCCTGAGCGACGTCTCGGCCCGGCGGAGCGCCTGGTACTCCGCCGACTGGCCGATCAGCCTTCCAAGATCCTGCGCCTTGTCCCAGATCACTCGGCATCGCTCCTGCGCGCGAGCAGATAGCGCTCGCGGCCGAAAAGGTCGGTGTGAACGGCGACGTCGGTGTAGCCCGACGCGCCGGCCCTCGCGGCGCACTGACCCGCGCGAGCCTCGTCAACTTCCAGCGCCAGCCACGCCCCGGATCGGAGGACCCGCCGGCCATCGGCCAGCAGGCGCCCGATGGCATCGAGGCCGTCGGGACCCGCGGCGAGCGCCAGCTTCGGCTCCCAGTCGCGCACCGAGGCATCCAGGGCGCCGTATTCGCCTGTCGTAAGATAGGGGGGATTGGACACGAGCGCGTCGAGTGACCGAGCCGGCAGACACTCGGTCAGATCGCCGCGGATCAACGCGACCCGCGCTCCGATATCGCGCCGATTCTCCGCGGCCAGCGCGAGCGCCTGGGGCGAGAGATCGATCCCCACGACCTGAGTGAAGCCACCCTCGACGGCCAGGCTCAGGGCGATGCAGCCGGTTCCGGTGCCGATATCCGCCACGGTTCCGGTCCGGACCCTCGCCAGCACCAGATCGACCAGCCCTTCGGTTTCGGGGCGAGGGATGAGGGCGCGTGCGTCCGAGCGCAGCGTCAGGTGCCGGAACCCAGCCCAGCCCGTGACATGCGCCAGCGGCTCGCCCGTCGCCCGTCGCCGCACCGCGGCCAGGAACGCCGCCGTCCGTGCCGGCGCGATGATGGCGTCCGGATCCAGCGGATAGACCGACAGCGGTGTGCGCTCGAGGCCGGACCAGATCCGAGCCGCCTCCCGACGCGGATCGGTGACCCCAGCGTCGCGCAGGAGCGTGGCCGCTTCGGCGAGCAGCTCCCGGCGGGTGATGGCCAGCTCAGACACCATCCTGTTCCTGCCGGCTCGCCATGCGGAGCGCTTCGATCAGCTCGTCCAGATCGCCGTCGATCACGTCGGGCAGATTGTGGACCGAGAGGTTGATGCGATGGTCCGTGACCCGGCTCTGGGGAAAGTTGTAGGTCCGGATCTTGGCCGACCGGTCGCCGGTGCCGACCATGGCGCGGCGGTCGCGTGCGCGGGCGGCCTCCTGCTCCGCGATCATGCGGTCGAGCAAACGGGCCCGGAGCACTTCCATCGCCTTGAGCTTGTTCTGGAGCTGCGACTTCTGATCCTGCTGGCTCACCACCACGCCGGTGGGCAGGTGGGTGATCCGCACGGCGCTGTCGGTCGTGTTCACGCTCTGGCCGCCGGGCCCCGACGAGCGAAACACGTCGATCTTGAGATCCTTGTCCTCGATCTTGATGTCCACCTCTTCCGCCTCCGGCAACACGGCGACGGTGGCGGCGGAAGTGTGGATGCGTCCCTGGGTCTCGGTGGCCGGCACCCGCTGTACCCGATGGACCCCGGACTCGCGGCGGAGCAGGCCGTACGCATCGGACCCCCGGACCGCCACGATGGCATCCTTGATGCCGCCAAGCGTGCCATCACTGAGCGACATCGGCTCCCACCGGAGGCCGTGGCGCTCGGAATACCGCTGGTACATGCGGTAGAGATCGGCGGCGAACAGCGCGGCTTCGTCGCCGCCGGTGCCGGCCCGGATCTCCATGATGGCGTCACGATCGTCGTGCGGGTCGCGCGGGACCAGAAGCTCGTGGAGCTCCGCCGAGAGCGGGGCGATTTCTCCGGGAAGCCGGGCGAGATCCGCCCGGGCCAACGCAGCAAGCTCGGGGTCCGCCTCGTCGGCGAGCTCCCGAGCTTGTTCCAATTCGCTTTCCAAGCGGTTCACGCGCTCGGCCAGCCGGACCACCGGGGCGAGCCGCGCGTGCTCCCGGCCGAGTGCCTGCAGCTGTGCCGGATCCTTGGCGACGGCCGGGTCGGCGAGCAGCCGCTCGACCTCCTCCGCCCGTTGCATGGCCTGGCGGAGTCGAGCCTCCACGGCTTACGCCTTGGAGGCTGCAGCCGGCTCGGTCTGGTACTTCCGGCGGAACCGGTCCACCCGGCCGGCGGTGTCCACCAGCCGCTGCTTGCCGGTAAAGTACGGATGGCACTGCGCGCAGACCTCCACGTGAATGGAGGCGGCGGTCGAGCGGGTCTCGAACGAATTGCCGCACGCGCAGACGGCCGTGACCTTCTTGTAGCTCGGGTGCAGATCGGGCTTCACTGTCCAAGTTCCTCAGGTTGAGGCGAAGCGGGTAAATGTAGCTGGGATGAAGGGTTAAGGGAAGTGGCGGTGATCGACGGTCGGACGGTCGGACGGTCGGACGGTCGGACGGTCGGACGGTCGGACGGTCGGACGGTCGGACGGTCGGACGGTCGGACGGTCGCGCGAAGGTATCGCCCCGTCCGCCCAACACAAACAGCGTTGAGCCAGCGAAGGTTTCCTGGTTCTTTCCAATCACGCGTGTCGCCCTGATGCTCGGGGCACGCACTGCCGACAGCGGACCTACTGAGCCTCCCGCTGGCCGTCCGACCGTCTGACCGTCCGACCGTCTTGCTGATTGACACATACACCCACCCGCAAGTATAGTACCGCCAACTACTTCCGTCCCTGCGGAGGCACCAGTGCCGCTGTCCCCGATCGAAGTCCTGCGGAAAGTCCCCCTGTTTGCCGGCCTGGGCGAGAGTGATCTGGCGGCGTTCGCCGAGCTGACTCGCGAGCGGAGCTACCCCAAAGGCAGCGTCATCGTATTCGAGGATGATCCTGGGGACGCGCTCTATCTGGTGGCCGCCGGTCAGGTCAAAGTGGTCATCATCGCCGAGGACGGCCGCGAAGTGATCCTGTCGGTTCTCGGTGAAGGCAGCTTCTTCGGCGAGATGGCCGTGATCGATGACGAGCCCCGCTCGGCCCACGTCATCGCGATGGAGGACTCGAGCCTGCTGGTGCTCCGCCGCGAGGACTTCTACGCCCGGCTCCGGAGCTCGCCCGAGGTCGCGATCTCCCTCCTGCGGGAGATCTCCCGACGGCTCCGGCGCGCCGACGAGAAGATCGGAAGCCTCGTGCTGCTCGACGTGAATGGTCGGGTGGCGCATCTGCTGCTCCGCATGGCCGACGATGAAGGCGGGGACCGGATCACCCGGAAGCTGACCCACCACACCATCGCCCAGATGATCGGGTCCAGCCGGGAAACGGTGTCTCGCACCATGCGCAACCTGGTCGAACGGGGCATCATCCAGGTGACCCGCAAGGAGATCACGCTGCGCGACCGCCGCTCGCTGATGCTGGCTGCCCGACGGACGTGAAGGCAGTCACGGCACCGCTGTGACTGAAAACGCCGCTCGCGGGGCCCTCGGCCGGCCAGCTTTGTGCATGCTCTCGTTCTACCCCAGGCGGGAGGGGTGACCCACCGCCTGACCTTCTGGGGCACGCGGGGGTCCATTCCGACTCCCGGTCCACACACGATCCGCTACGGCGGCAATACGTCCTGCCTGAGCATCGCCGGGCCCGACGGGCGGCTGGTGATTCTCGACGCCGGCAGCGGCCTGCGTGCGCTCGGCCACCAGCTCATGGCTCAACGCGGCGCGACGATTTCGGCCGACATCCTGCTCTCCCATACGCACTGGGACCACATTCAGGGCCTGCCCTTCTTCAAGCCGCTGAGCGCCGCCGGCAATCGCTTCTGCGTGTTCGGCGCGGCGCAGGGTGAAGTTCCGCTGCAGGAGATCCTGCGTCGGCAGATGGACCCGATGGTCTTCCCCATTCCGCTCGAAGCACTCGCGGCCAGAATCGAGGTGCAGAACATCGACGAAGGCGAGTTCTCGCTCGCGGATTTCCGGGTCCGCGCCTTCCGTCTCCGCCATCCGGGTACCACCCTGGGCTATCGGCTGGAGCCCGTCGGGGGAGGCCGCCAGCTGGCGTATGTGACCGACAACGAGCTGGGCGCCGGTGGCACGTATTCTGTGTCTCCTGATTGGCGGGTGCGTCTGGTGCAGTTTCTTGCAGGCACCGACACCCTGATTCACGACGCGATGTATTCCGACCAGTTCATCCACCAGCGGGAGGGCTGGGGACACTCGACGCCGCGTCAGGCCGTGGCGCTCGCGGCGGAGGCCCAGTGCGAGCGACTGATCCTGTTTCACCATGAGCCCGAGAACGACGACACGATGATGGACCAGCTGGTTGCGGATGCCCGGAAGTACGCGCGCCAGGTGGCACCGAGGCTGGTGGTGGACGCGGCGATGGAGGGAAGCGGATTCTCGCTGTGAAAGGGGACGCGATGCGACGCACCGTTCAGCGGACAATCCGATGGATGTTCCTGGGAGGCATCGTAGTCTCGGCCACCGAGCTCCGCGCCCAGGATGCCCGTGCCACGATCGCCGTGCTGCCCTTCGAGAATTCGGGCTCCTACGGCCAGGACCGCGAGGCGTTCGATGCGCTGGAGGTAGGACTCCCAGCCATCCTGAGCGCCACGCTCGCCGCTCATCCCGCCGTGATCGTAGTCGAGCGCGGCCGTCTGGTGCAGACGCTCGACCAGCAGAAGCTCACCGCGGTGCACCGGCTGGACGCGGGATCGGCCACGGGTGTGGCCAAGGCCGCGGGGGCACGGTACGCCGTGACCGGGAGCTTCGCGGATTTCTACGGCAAGTTCCGCATCAACGCGCGGCTGGTCGACGCGCAGACCGGCCAGATCCTCAAGGTCGTCTCCAACGACGACCCCAAGCTTCAGGATCGCGCGCAGCTCGCGGCGATCGTGCAGGTCGTGGCCGACCGCATCGTGGGCGCGATGGGCCTCGCCGCCTACCCGCCTGACGTAGCGGCCCGCCGCCGGGCGCTGCCGACCGAGGCGCTCACCGAGTTCAGCCGGGGACTCATGTTCGAGGGTCGAGGCGACCGGGCCAAGGCCGCCGAAGCCTACCAGCGCGCGCTCACCTCGGCCCCGGATCTCGACGAGGCACGGAGCGGACTGCAGCGGGTCAAGGCCGGGTAGCGAGCCGGCCGAGCGCGGCCGCTATCCCGAGATGCGCCGGCAGGGCGAGCGCGATGACGGGGGCGTTGACCTGTCTCAAGGCGGGGACCAGCTCGATCGCGAGGCCGAGCACGGACAGCCCGACCAGCAGCCACGCGGTCCTCACCGCCCAGACAGGTGTAGCACGACGGACCGCCGCGAACGCCGCGGGGATCAGCGCCAGCGCCAGTGGATCGAGCTGAAGCAGGTTCTGGTTCCGGTATGCCATGACGTGGTCGGTGAGTCCCCAGAGTCCCGCCAGCACGGCCCCCGCCAGCCCAGCCAGCACCAGCCAGCCAGCCGCGATGACCAGGAACCCGAACCGCGCCGCGGCGGACCGTTGCGCCGGTCGAGCCAGCGCGACCGCCCCGCCGCCGACCGCCACGCCGAGGAGCAGATACCACGGCACCCAGTTGGGCGGTGCATCGGGCGGCGGGGGCAAGGTGGATTCGAAGATCGTCCGCTCCGAGCGCACCAGGGGCACCGGACGACCATCCGGCCCGGGCACGGTCACGGTTCGCACCCAGTCCCGCATCTTGAGCGGGAGGAACATCTCCTCCCATGCCGTGATGGGGCGGTCCACGCCGGGGCCGAGCGCGGCCAGCAGCGCGGTGAAGATCAGCGGATCATTGGCGGTGAGCCGCTGGGTGTGAAACCGGTAGGTGGTGTGCGCCGGCACCGTATCCGTCTGGCGGCGGAGCGCGCCGTCGAGCACCCGGTCGATGGCGTCCCGCACCCGCGTGGAGCAGTTGTCGCGGTAGTAGTCGTAGTGATAGTACCGATGCTCGGGCAGGGCATTCCAGCGCAGGAACTCCTCGAGCTGGATCCTGGCTCGGGCCGGGAGCTCGAGCTCCTGGATCCAGATCGACCGGTTGTCCCGCTGGTACTGATCGATGTACGCCGAGGCGGGGTAGCCAGCCATCCAGTACCACATCTGGCCGCGCGCGAACCTCAGCAGGAAGTTCTGCTGGTGGAAATCGAACAGCCCGTAGTTGAAGGCCAGATCGGTGCCGTCAGACGGATCGTGGATCCAGATGGCGTTGTGACCGAAGCGCTCCCACACTTGGCGGCCAGGCCCGAAGGTCATGAGGAAGACCCTGAGCCCGCGGTCCGGTGATGCGGTGGGGGCCGTCGGGGTGCCGGCGGGCGGGCGGGCCTGCGCCGCGCCCTGGGCCGGCCGGCACGGTGCGAGCAGCCCGATCACGCAGACCAACCTGACGGCGATGGCCGACAGGCATCGCGCGCGCCTCGAGGCCGTTGCCGGCCCCATCACAGCGTCACATCCCGCCCGTCATCCGCCGACTTGTAGATCGCGTCGATGACCCGGTGCAGCGCCAGGTGTTCCTGGAGCGGCGCGACCTTGGCCTCGCCTCCGATGGCGGCCTCGAAGTGGGCCCATTCGGCGCGGTAGGAGGCCATGAAGGCGTTCTCCCGGCCGACCGACCCGGTCGGCGAGACGTCCATCGGCATCCCGTGGAGCTCCTTCCATACGGTGAGCGGATTGATCGCGGCGACGCCCTTGCTGCCGCGCACGCCGACGCCGAACCGCTCGCCCTCGCCGAGGTGGTGCCAGGTCACGTCCACGAAGAGCGACATGCCGTTCTCGCACACGACGAACGCGCTGCCGCTCTGCTCCACGACCCGCTCCTTTCCCGCGGCGTCCAGCGCCGCGCTCACCCGGACCGGCGCGGGCATGCCGCCGAGCCAGAGGCCGAGGTCGAGAATCGACAGGCCGAGATCGAGCATCGCGCCGCCACCGGCCTGATCCCGCCGTTGGCGCCAGCCAAGCTGATTGCGGCTGGGACGGAACACGTGCCAGCTCCCTCGCACGCTTTCGACCCGCCCGAGCTCGCCGCTCTGGACGAAACCGCGTACGATCTGCACGTCCGGCCGGTACCGATGGTTCATGCCTACCATGACGATGCGATCGCGCTTCTCCGCCGCGCGCATGATGCGCTGGACGCTCGGGGCCGACATGGCGAGCGGCTTCTCGACCAGGACGTGGAGATCGGCCGACAGCGCGGCCAGGATGTGGGACTCGTGGAGGTGGTTGGGCGAGCAGATCACGGCCGCCTGAATGCCGGGCGTCCGCAGCAGGTCCTCGATGTCGTCGACGGCGTCCGGAACGCCGAACCGGTCGGCGAGCGCCCGTGCCTTGGGGAGATCGGTGTCGCACAGCGCCACCACCTCGACCGACTTGAGCTTCTTGAGCGTCGGCAGATGGGCCACCTGCGCGATGGCCCCGCCGCCGACGATCCCGACCCTCAGCCGCTCGCTCGTGCTCCGACTCGCGGTCATGCGCTTCCCTCCGTCAGTAGAGACGCTCCAGGACG
>DATEJD010000035.1:0-2786 GCA_035278325.1 Gemmatimonadales bacterium
GGGCGAGCCGGTCCAGATCGAACGGCGCAACCAGCGCCCTCCCATCTCGACGCACGTAGAGCAGCCGATTGCCGGGAAGCAGGATCCCTCCCGATGCCTCGTTCAGCAGCAGGCGCTGGTGTCCGTTCCGGAGGTCGAGCACGTGAAGGGACATGTCCACGCAGTTCGAGTTGCAGACGGTGAACAGCACACCGCGAGCGCCGGGAAGTCCGTAGGGGAGGCCCACCCCCATTCCCGCCAGCGCCTTGTCCTCGAGCGCGAGGGTGCTCGGCCCGCCCTCGGCGCTGATCCTGAACAGCGGGCGCCCCTGAAGCCCGGGCCCCGGGTAGATCAGCGTGCCGTCATCCAGCCAGGCCAGACCGCCCTGGACCTGGTCCACCGAGTCCACCAGGGTCACCACGCCACCTTCCGCGAGCCGCACCTTCTTGAGGCGCGGACCATCCTGGAAGGCGAGCCACTGCCCGTCGGGTGAGAACGTGGGAAAGGCGCCGTTCTCGGTGCCGGGGATCGGAGTCGGGCGGAGCGCGCCCCGGCGCTTGAGCCATATGCGTCCGTTGGGGGCGTTGTCCACGATCGCGAGGGCGGAGCCGTCGGGAGAAAGCGCCAGGGGCAGACGGTTCGTCGCGGCGCTCAGGTCCGGCCCGAACGCGATGTAGCGCCAGGTCGTGCCGCCTCGCGACGTCTGCTCCCGCCAGGACCAGGCCGCGCCGGCGACGGCGAGCAGCGCCAGCACCCAGGGCACCGCGGCCACCGCGCGGGCGCGGAGTGACGGCCTTCGCCCGGGCCCGATCCCGACGCGGCTCCCCGGCAGCACCACCGTTGCGGCGCCGGGCCGGGCCAGCGCCTCGTCGAACTGCGCCGCGGTCGCGAACCGATCGGCCGGCAGCTTGGCCAGCGCCCGCATCACCGCCGCCTCCACGTGGGGCGGGACCGTCTTCCGCTGCAGGGTCAAGGAGCGCGGCTCCTCGGTCATCACGCGGGCGATGATGGCCTGCGCCGTGGGCCCGGTGAACGGCGGCTCTCCCGTCAGCATCTCGTACAGCACGCAGCCGAGGGCGTAGACGTCGCTCTTGGCTGTGATCTCCCGCTCTCCCATGGCCTGCTCGGGACTCATGTACGCCGGGGTGCCCAGGCTCATGCCGGTCTCGGTCATGCGGGAGCCGCCCTCGGAGCGCGCGGCGGCCAGCGCGATGCCGAAGTCGGCCACCAGCGCCCTTCCATCGTGGAGCAGGATGTTCTCCGGCTTGATGTCGCGGTGGATCACCCCGTGGCGATGGGCGTAGTCGAGCGCGTCGGCCACCTCGCGGGCGATCCGCACCGCGTCGTCCACCGGGAGCTGCTTCTCCCGCTGGAGCCGGGCCCGGAGGCTCTCGCCCTCGACGTAGGGCATCACGTAGAACACGAGCCCGTCGGCCTCGCCCGAATCGAACAGGCTCAGGATGTGGGGGTGCTGCAGGTTGGCGGTGGTCTTGATCTCGCCCAGAAATCGCTGGGCGCCCAGGATGGCGGACAGCTCGGGCCGGAGCACCTTGAGCGCCACCTTGCGGTCGTGGCGGAGGTCGTGCGCCAGGTACACGGTGGCCATGCCGCCTTGCCCGAGCTCGCGCTCGAGGCGGTAGCGATCGGCCAATGCGGTGGTCAGGTGTCCGAGGTGCTCGGCCACGCCTGCTCCGGGGCAGCGTGTTAGCGGGACGGACCCGCGGAGAGAAGTATGCGCGAGGGGCTATGGGGCAGCTAGCCTGGCCGCCGATGGGACAAAGTGCCCGGTCGCGGTGGCGCGCGCTTACTTCGTGGCTCCGACCCTGCTTTCCCTCACGCGATCGAGCGCCGCTCCCAGCTCCTTGTACGCCGTCGGATCGATCTCCCGGAACGGAATCGCCCGGTAGGCGATCCTCCCGTCAGGTCCGACCACGAACAGGTTGCGGTTGGTCAATCCCGGCTTGCTGGCCAGGGCGCCGTATTGCCGCCCCACGGCCGTTGCCGTGTCGCTCGCGAACAGGAACGGGTACTCCGAGTCCCGCGCCCACGAGGCGAGCGTAGTGTCCGGGTCGGCGCTGATGGCGATGAGCACGATGCCTCGGCCGTCCTTGAAGAGCGTCGCGTACTGATCACGGTACGCGTTCATCTGCACCGTTCAGCCGCTGGTCCGCGCCTTGAAGAAGAACGCCAGGACCACGGTCTTCCCTTTGAAATCGGACAGACGGACCGGCTTGGCCAGGACGCCGTAGCGGGTGGCGCCCGGGAGGCTGAAGTCGGGGGCCACCGCGCCCACCTCGAGGGGAGGCCGGGCATCCGTCGAGGCCGGCGATTGCTGAGCAAGGAGCGCCGCGGGGGTCAGGGCGAGCGTGAAAGCGAGCGAGAGCGATCGCATGCGCACTCCGGTGCTGGAGTTCGGTTGCGGGGATTGGTGGAATATACGTCGAGCCGGTGCGCTCGGAGGATGCTACCGCCCCGCCTGGCTCCGTGCGCTGAGCCTGTGAGTTTGTTCACCACGGAAACACGGAAGACACGGAGGGCGGCGAGCTCCTTCACCCTCCTCTCATTCCGCGCAGGAACAGATCGTCATGATGTTTTTTGGGTGGGGGAGGGGCGGGCACCACAAATCACTGTCGCGATCTCACCAGCTTCGGCAGGAGAGGAGTGTGAAGGGGCTGGGAAGCTTCCGTGTCTTCCGTGCTTCCGTGGTGAACAGGCGCTGCGGGCCAGAGGTGCACCGAGTCACCCTGAGCGAAGCGAAGGGGGCATGCCCGGACGCATGCCCCCTTCGCTTCGCTCAGGGTGACTCC
>DATEJD010000036.1:0-4286 GCA_035278325.1 Gemmatimonadales bacterium
GCGCCCAGTGCGTAGTACGCGCGGAGCACACCGAGCGAGTTCTCGATCGCGTGGCCGCCCTCCATGCCCAGCAGCGAACCCACCCGATGCCGCTTGAACGACCGCTCGATATCGTCCGCGCTGAGCGCCGCCGCCAGCCGATCGGGATACCTGGCGATCATCCGGCGGGCGATGTCGAACTGCTCCAGCTGAACGCGGGCGTAGCCGCTGTCCTTCATCTCGCCGTCGATGTAGATCGACCAGAACTGTGCGCCGACCTGCCCCGCCTCCAGGCGGGACAGATCGGTGTGCTTGGGCGCCGGCTTCCGGAGGTCGTACGCCGCCACATCGAACGGGTGGTCCTTGGCTCGCCGGATCTCCCACGGGAGATCATTGTGTCCGTCGATGAGCGGGGTGGACCGGAGCAGCGCGCGGGCGTGCGCCAGCGCGGCGTCGGGCGCGGCCGCGCTGGCCTGACCGTGGGTGTCAGCGGGCATCACCAAGGACCGAAGCATGAGGGAAACGAGCAGCAGGCAGGCCGGGCGCAGATTCGTCACGCATCACCATTCGGTTGGCCGTTCGGGAGTGGTCCGCCGAGCTGGAGCAGGTCCGGGCGGGTGAGAAATTCGGGACAGATGGTGCGGTCGTACTCGTAGGGGCCGCCGGTCTCGGCGTCGGTCCACGGGAAGCCGCGACAGACGGCGGGATAGTACGGCTCGGCGTGGATGGTACAGACGTTGTCCCTGAGAAATACGCAGTGCCCTCCGCGAACCCGGGTACGCCACTCGCCCCAGCGGGTGCGGTAGATCGTATGATCGCCGTGCGCGCGCGCGATCGCGGCCGCCTCCTCGTCACCCAGGGTGACGCCGTAGGCACAGCAGGACGAGAGATGAGGACAAGGGTAGCACGGAAGCGAGGGGTATTCGTGCATGCGACAAGTTAGCGCGCCCCCCCGGCGGGCGGCAGGTGGGCGTCGGCGTGTGGGGTTCAGGGTGCGACGGGCGATCTTCTATATATTCCGAAGTGCCGGCAGCGCCGGCCGCTCGTTCCCGCAGCCGAGGGATGCGTGGTTCTGGTTCCGGTAATCGTCCTGCTTCAGGCCGCGGCCGCCGTGGCTCCCGTCCCCCCCGCCGGGGCCGTTACCGGCAAGGTGCGCGATGGCACGGCGCAGCGACCCCTCGCCGATGTGAGCGTTTCCGAGGCCGGGCGGCTCACCAGCCTCAGCGATTCGGCGGGCGGCTACCGCCTGGACAATCTGTCCCCAGGCTCGCACCAGCTCCGCTTCGCCCGCGAAGGCTACGACACGCTGGTGATCGGCGTGCTGGTGGCCGACTCCGGCCTCGCCCGAGTCGACGTCGAGCTGATGCCCCAGCCGGTCCGCCTCGCGACGCTCCAGGTGGTCGGCACTCCCATGCCCCCTCCAGCCGCCGGCCCGGCCGATGACGCCGAGCTCGACCGCGTGCGGCTGGACGGCGACTGGCTGGACCACCGTCTGGCTGGCACGGGGGATGTGCTCCAGGCGCTGGCGGACTTGCCGGGCATGCAGGCCAGCGGCGAGCGGAGCGCCGGCGTGCACGTGCGGGGCGGCGCCACCGCGGAGAACCTGATCCTGCTGGACGGGATCCCGGTGTTCTCGGCGGTGCACTACGCGGGCTCCGCCAGCGCGGTGAACCCCGACGCGGTCGCGGCGGCCGAGCTCCACCCGGGCGTGAGCTCGGCGAGGTTCGGCGATCACCTCTCCGGTGTGGTGGAGCTCGAGACCCGCGACGCGGGCTCCGATCCCTTCGCGGCGCGCGGCGCGCTCGGCTCCGGCGAGGTGCGCCAGAGCCTGTCCAGCTACATCCCCGCCCTTCACACGGGGATCTCCATCGGCGGCCGGACCACGTACCGGAACGCGCTGATGGGCGAGGGCTACGACGGCGACGCCACCGCGGGCAGCGGCTATCACGACCTCCTGACGGTCGCGACCAGCGAGCTCGCCGGTGGACGACTGCGCGCCTTGTCGTTCTTTTCGAGCAACACGCTCGCCTTTCCCGCCTTCGGTGACAACGGCTCCTATTCCGACGCGCCCAGCAACTACGTGAGCGTGGCCCGCAACGACGTCGCCTGGAACAGCTGGAGCCAGGGGGTCACCTGGAACCGCAGCGATACCCGGGTGAAGCTCGAGACCGCCGCGTGGGCCGCCGGCAGCTCCGCCGACGTGGCCTGGCGTGGCGCCGAGGGGCCGGAGCGGCTCCGCAGCACGCTCGCGCAGCTCGGCCTTTCGGGGCGGGTGGCGTGGCCGTCCGCCGACGGAGGAACCAGCCTCGGCGGATCGGTGGTGCGATCGAGCACCGGCTACGCGGTGACGGGCAGCGGCGGCCTCACGCTCGATGCCGCGCCGACCCTGGCCTCGGTGTTCGCCGAGCACCAGTGGCGCCCCGTCGCGCCGGTGCTGGTGTCGGCCGGCCTCCGGGCGAGCACCGATTTCGACGGATGGACGGGCCTCGAGCCGCGGGTGAGCGCCAGCGTCGAGCCCGATGCGCGCACTCGGCTGGGCGTGGCCGTGGGCCGAAGCCACCAGATCCTGCAGTCGGTGGTCAACGACGAGTCGGCGCTGGGGTTGCTGCTCGGGTTCGATCTTCCGGTCGCCGCCGGCGCCGGCAGCCTCCCGGTGGCGCGGGCCGACCAGCTCGAGGCCTCCGCGGCCCGAGAGATCGGCGGTGGCCTCGACCTCTCGGTCACGGCCTACCTCCGCCGCACCGACGGGATCGCGCTCGGCGCGGCCTCGACGCGCGACTTCTTCCCCGGCGACAGCCTGGTGGTCGGCAGCGGGAACGCCTCGGGTGTCACGGGCACGGTAAGTGTCGATCGCGGCGCGGTCCGCGGCCGGGTATTCGTCACCGTCGCGCGAGATGTGCGCACCGCCGGGTCGCTCCGCTATCGGACCGGCTACGGCAACGGCACCTCGGTGGGCGCGGACCTGGGCTACCGATTCCTCACCGACACCCGGTTCCTGCTCCGCTTCCGGAGCGGCGCCCACGAGCCGGCATCGGTGGTCGAACCGGGCTTCGACTACCAGCCGGTGCAGGATGGCGAGCTCGCCGGCACGCCGATCAACCTGCCCGGCGACATCAACGGCACCCAGCTTCCGTCGTACTCGCGACTCGACCTGGGCCTCCGGCGCGACTGGCGCGTCCCCGGCATCGGTCAGGACAGCCGGCTCACCACCGCGCTCGCGCTCACCAACCTTCTCGACCGGACCAACATCCTCGGTCTGGTGGCCCGGGAGGACGGCGGGCTGCGCGGGATCCGCGGGGTGTCCCGCCGGCTCCAACTCGAAGTCGGCTGGCGATTCTGATCCTTCGCCGGCTCGCGCTCGTCACAAAGCCGGGGCCCCCGGCGTTCCTTCGACGTGCATGCTGCGTCGCTCGCCATCGCCCCGATGACTCTCCATTCCCTCCACGCCGCTCGCGCTCACGTCGTGGATGACACCTCGTTCGAGGAGGCGTTCCGCGTCTGCTACGCGGCGCGATTCGCGCCGCTGTTCAGCTATGTCGACCGGCTCACCGGCGACCCCGATCTCGCGGCCGACGTGGCGCAAGAAGCCTTCGTAAGGCTGCACCGGAGAGGCGAGATGCCGGACCAGCCGGCCGGCTGGCTGGTGGCGGTGGCCAACAACCTGGTGCGCGACGAGCGCCGCCGGGTCACCCGCCAGCTTCGGCTCCTCACCGAGGAGCCCACCCGTGCGCCCGCCGGGGCACCGCCCGGCGACCCATCCGTCGACCTCGAGCGCGCGGAGCGGATCACGGCGGTGCGGGCCGCGCTCGACCGGCTCAACCTGCGCGACCGGCAGGCGCTGCTGCTTCGCCATGGCGGCTACAGCTACCGCGAGATCGCGGCGGCCCTCGGCCTGGCGGAGACGAGCGTAGGTACCACGCTGGTCCGGGCGAGTCAGGCTTTCCGCGCGGCGTTCCAGGAGATGCACGATGCACCCGAGTGACGCGGCGCTGCTCGCGCTGATCCACGGCGAGCTTTCCGCCGGCGAGACGGCGTCGGTCCGGTCGCATCTGGCCGGGTGCGCAGCCTGCCGCGAGCGCGAGGCGACGCTCCGGACGGGTGACGCCGAGATCGGCGCGCTCCTCCGGCTGCTCGACCATCCCGTCCCGACCTTCGCAGCGCCGGAAGGCGGCGTGCGCCGTCATGGGGTTCGCCGCGCCGCGCTCGCGGCCTCGCTTGCCGTGTTCATCGCCGGCGCGGCGGCCGCCGCCGTTCCCGGGACGCCGCTCAATCGGTGGATCCGGAACCAGCTCGCAGTCGTGTCTCCC